>PUOI01000123.1 GCA_003552765.1 Candidatus Hydrogenedentota bacterium
GAAGGGAACCGCCCCGGAAACAGTTCGCCCGCCTCTTCGAAAACAGGTTCATCCGCCCCAACCGGCGCCGCCAGCATCGCCGCGAGTGCAAACACCGTGATTGCCGCTGTCCGTTCAACAAACAACATACGCATGGTTATCTCTCCCTGTTGTGAAATACGGTATGCGCGCACCACTTCGGGATTGATGTACCCGAACTGCCGGCGCCGAACGCAACATAACACAGTATTGGCCGTAAACCCAATTGAGGACTTGCCCCCCCCAATCGCCCGATACGGCGGTGTGGCGGCTTTGGACGAAAAAATCCCCCCATCGAAAGGGGGGATCTCAAGGGGGATGTTGTGCCCTGAAGCAGCCGCTTGCCCGGCGTTTGGGAGTGGCGCGTAATTCCCAAGACCGTACGAAGGCTTTGGGCGGCGCTTTTCGGCTCACGCGCGCGTTTTCGGAGGCCTCACCTTAGAAGAACAGCTCGGTGCTGGTGTCGAGGTGGCGGGGGGCGTCTTTCTCTTTGCGATCAAAGTCGCTGGGCAGCATGGTGGGGTATTGGTTGGTGAAGCACGCCGTGCAATACTGATCCTTATTGCCGCCGGCTGCGTCCAGAAGGCCGTCGATGGTCATGAAGACCAAGGAATCCACGCCCAGGTATTGGCGGATTTCCTCGACGCTCATTTGCGAGGCGATGAGGCGTTCCCGATCGGGGGTGTCGATGCCGTAGAAGCAGGAGTTGATGATGGGGGGAGCGCTGATGCGGAAGTGGATTTCTTCCACGCCGCAACGGCGGAGGACCTTGATGATTTTCTTGGAGGTCGTGCCGCGCACGATGCTGTCGTCGATGAGGACCACGCGTTTGCCCTGGATGGCGGAGCGGGCGGCGTTCAGCTTGATCTTAACGCCAAAGTCGCGGATGCTTTGGTCGGGTTCGATGAAAGTCCGGCCGACGTAGTGGTTGCGTATGAATCCCATGTCGAAGGGAATGCCCGATTCGTGGGCGTAGCCCAAGGCCGCTTGGTTGGATGAGTCGGGGACGGACATCACAATGTCGGCGTCCACGGGGGCGAGTTTCGCGAGATTGCGGCCCAGCCGTTTTCGAACTTCATCCACGCTCTGGCCGAAGATCTCGCTATCGGGGCGGGCCACGTAGATGAACTCGAAGATGCACGGTTTCGGGGTCACTTGCTCGAAGGGTTTGTAGGACTCCATCCCGTCCTGGGTGACGACCACCACCTCGCCGGGCTCGATTTCCCGGACCCAGTCCGCGTCGATGATGTCCAGGGCGCAGGTTTCGCTGGCGAAGATGGTGGCGCCGCCGCGCCGTCCGATCCAAAGGGGCCGGAAACCGAGGGGATCGCGCGCGGCGACCATGCAATGGTTGTCGAGGGCCACAATGGAATACGCGCCGATGACCTTGCGCAAGGCTTCGATGACGGCGTCGGGGAACCGTTCCTTGCGCGAACGGGCGATGAGCTGAATGATCACTTCGCTATCGGTGGTGGACTGGAAGATGGCTCCTCCCCGTTCTTCCAAGTCGTCGCGCAAGGCGCCCGCGTTCACCAGGTTGCCGTTGTGCCCGAGGGCCATCGAGCCCTTGGCATAGTCCGCCATGAGGGGCTGGACGTTCTTGAGGTTGTTGCTGCCGAAGGTCGAGTAGCGGACATGGCCGATGGCCCGGTCTCCCTTGAGCCGTCCGAGTTTGTGCGGCTTGAACACGTCGGATACGAGTCCGACCCCGCGGTGGCCGTTCAGCCGGCCGTTGCCGGCGCATACGATGCCCGCGCCTTCCTGTCCCCGGTGTTGCAACGCATAGAGCCCAAGATACGTAAGCTTGGCGGCCTCGGGGTGCCCGAACACGCCAAACACCCCGCAGTGATGCTTCGGATGGCCGTCGTTATCGCCCATTAACAACTCCTTCACCGGCGGCGCCCGCGTCCCCCCAGTCTGACGGCGGCGCCAATGAGTTGAAAGAAATGCTGGTTCTCGACTGGATTCCCGCCACACCCTCACCCGCCGGCCCGAATCTCCAAACGGCGGATGAACGCCCCAAGTTAGATTGCAAAGGGAAAGTTGTAGTATATCATTATTTCGCGGGCGCCCGCCATGTTACAGGCTTGATTTCCCCGTGAGGCGCGTGAAGGCCTCCATGTATTTCTCGCGGGTTTTCTCGACGACATCGTCCGGCAATGGCGGGGGCGGTGAATTACGGTCCCATTCGGCCGCCGAAAGCCAATCCCGCACATACTGCTTGTCGAAGCTAGGCGGGGAACTCCCCGGCCGGTATTCATCCGCGGGCCAGAAGCGGGAGGAATCCGGCGTGAGAACCTCATCGGCGAGGAGGAGCTGGCCGTTGTGCACGCCGAACTCGAACTTGGTGTCGCACAGGATGATGCCCTTCTCCCCGGCAATATCCCGCCCCCGCTCGTAGACGCGGATTGCGATGTCCGCCGCTTTGTCCAGCGCGTCTTTGCCGATGACGTCGGCCGCCTCTTCCCGCGTGATATTGATGTCGTGGCCATCGGTGGCCTTGGTGGCGGGCGTGAAGATGGGCGTCTCCAACTTGTCCGATTCGCGCAACCCCGCCGGCAAGGGAATGCCGCACACAGTGCCCTGTTCCTGGTATTCCTTCCAGCCGCTGCCCGCCAGGTATCCGCGGACCACAAATTCGATGGCGTACATCTCGCACTTGCGCACCAGCATCGAACGGCCCTCGAACTGGTCCGCGTGCTTCTGAAAGTCCTCGGGGAAATCGGCCAAATCGGCCGAAATCAAGTGATTGTCGACGATGTCCGCCACCTGTTCGAACCAAAACAAGGACAACTGCGTCAACACCTTGCCCTTGTCCGGAATCGGGGTGGGGTTCACCCAATCATAGGCCGAGATGCGGTCCGTCGCCACAATGACGAGCGAATCTCCGAGATCGTAGATGTCGCGGACTTTCCCCCGGTGGGGCGGCTGGCGTTCCGGCAGATGGGTTTCGTGCAGCGCGGGCGATGGCATGGTTCTTGGGCCTCTCCTACGGTTAAGTTGTTTGTTCGACAAAGCATGGTTTTTGGGGGGACGCTGCCCATTCAGTTTTTCTCGCATGCTCCCGATACAAGGCGAAAGGGGGAGAAAGAAGGCGGCGGAAAAGCTGGCGAAATGATACGAAATGCCCGGCGCAAAGTCAACGAAGCGAATGCAGTAAGCGGGCTTTGTCTGGCGTCCAAGCCGTCAAGCGTGGTACCCTGAAGCTGGCCCCAACGGGAGCAAGCACGCAACGCATGAACGAGGCACGGGAGTACGACCTCTGAACGAGTTTGGATTGCAATTCGAGGGCATTTGGGACTTTCGATACATTCTGTCGGTGGTCCTGCTGATCCCCTTTCTTGGCTGGGGGATTTACACCCTCCATGTCCGTTTCAAGCGCAAGGAAGAGCTTCATCCCCTTGTGGAAGGCGCGACCTTGGTGGGGGTGATTTTGTTTCTCGCCGCCGAGATGGCGTTGCTGCGGGCCTCGCTGGGCCATCTCACCGGGTTCCAAGTGGCGGCGGCGATCGGGCTCATTCTCGCGGCCGGCGCGCTGTACGGCCACCTTGTATTGTCCCTGCTTTCGCACGCCTTCGTGGGCATGTTCCTGCCCTCGGGCCATAACGCGCCGCAAACGCCCAAGTACGGCGCGGCCGAGGCGCTTGAGCAACAGGGCGACTACGAAGGAGCGGTGGCGGAGTACGAGGCCGTGGCCCGCACGTTTCCGAAGGATCCCAAGGCCGCCCTGCGCATAGGCGACAATTTGGTCCGCCTTGGCCGGGCCGGGGAGGCGGCCCCTTGGTTTGAGCGGGCCTTCGAGCGCATGACCAGTCCGGAGAAGTGCGTGTCCGTGGTCTTTCGCGTGTTCGAGATCTATCAACGCCAACTCGAACAACCCCAGGACGCGCGGCGGATACTGGAGCGGTATCTGGAACGTTTCCCGGATTCGAAACACGCCGAGGCGGTCCAGCAAAAACTGGACGGGCTCAAGAAGCGTCCCCGGCCGAAGGCCGGCGTTTAACCCGTTACGGTTCCGCCTCGCCGGTGGGCATGCGGGTGGCCGCGGTGAGCCGGGCGCCGCCCACGGCGCGGACGGTGTCCATCACGCGAACGATTCGGCCCCACCCCGCGTTCTCATCGGCGCGCAACACCACGTTCACGTCCTGCCCTTCCTCGCCCAATCCCTGCAAACGGCTTCGCAGTTCGGCGTCGTCCACGGGCTCCCCGTCGAGGAACAGCGCGCCGTCTTCCTGGACAATGATTTCGTGGGGCTGCCCCCCGTTGGTCTCGGCTTGTCCCCCCTCGGGCAGGGTCACTTCCAGTCCCCGCTCATCCCGGAACGTGGCGGAGACCATGAAGAAGATCAACAGGAGGAACATCACGTCGATGAGGGACGTGATATTGATCGTGGGCCGCCTGCGCAAGGGAGCGCCGTTAAAGGGACCGCTCATAAATGGGAAACGCCTCCAGGGTTACGGGTCTGCGCCGCATTGGACCATAACCCATTGTAAGCGATGGGGATTTCACGTCTCAATCGCATTATGCCGCGATTCGTGTCGCGCCCATCCCCCTAATCGTTGATTTGAGGCGCCTCGATGCGGGGGGGCGCCATCGGGGCGATGTCCGGGCGGTCATACAAGTACTGGAACATCAGGTAATCCACCAGCTCGTCATACCCTTGCGCCGTGTCTTCCAAGCATTGTCTCGTGTAGTCCGTGAGCCACGCCTCCGCGCTTTCGCGTCCCTCGTCCTCTAAAACCCGCAGGGCCTTCTCGTCCACGTCCGCCTGTCTTGCGAGGAACGCCTCCTCGGCGGATTCGATGACGTCCCGAACGTCCCCGATGGCTTCTTGATAGTTCAGGTTCGTCACCAGGTTGGAGACCAAGCGGTAGTTCCAGTGGACCTGGCCGCGGTTGATCGCGTCGAAATCCGCCGGGCCGTCCCATGACGCGGGCAAGGCGTTGGCGCCAGCGTAAATCGGCGCGAATCCGCTGCTGTACGCCGGGCCAGGGGCCAGCCACATCACGTTTCCAATGGGATCGGGCGACCAGCTCCGAAGCTGAGCGGTTAACAGGTAGTTGGTCGTGGGCGTCGCGATGGCGCGTTCCGGTTCGACGTCCACCAGCTCGAAGAGTTCCGATGGTCCCCAAGGGCGGGCGAGGGGACTCTTCTCGCCGTTGACTTGAAAGCCCTCGGCTTCGGTCACATCGTATTCCGTGCCCTCATACCCATCTCGCATCATGGCGAAAAGCTGCTCCATGGTAATGGGTTCATCGGGCGTGACGGAAAATGGATACGCGTCCGGCACGGGATCCACGGGGTCCTCCAAATCCAGCGAGGGGGCGGCCAGGGTCAACACGCGCCATTCGCGCATGGAGTTGCCGCGGCCGCCCGGATCGCCGTAGACGCGGCTCCAGTTAAAAAATTCGCCCTCCTCCCAAAAATCGAGGCGCTCGGCTAGGGAGTGGATGTTTGGCGAGGCCATGAACTCGTCCTCGTTGTCCAGGTCCACCTCGCCGATGCGGCTGCGGTTGGCGCTTAGGCCC
>PUOI01000429.1 GCA_003552765.1 Candidatus Hydrogenedentota bacterium
GAAACCCGAGCAAGTCGAGGCAGAGTAAAGCGCAAGCCCCCTCAACGCGTAACGCAAGGAGACAAAGTCTCATGCTTGAAAATCTTCTTAACATAGGTGTGCGCGCCGCGTTTGTCGAGAACATGGCCTTGGCCTACTTCTTGGGCATGTGCTCGTTTCTAGCGGTATCCAAACGGCTCGAAACCGCCCAAGGCCTTGGCCTCGCCGTGATTTTCGTGTTGACGGTCACCGTGCCGTTAAATAACCTTATCTATCAGTACATCCTCGCTCCCGGCGCGCTGGCCTGGCTGAGTCCAGCCTTTGCTGATGTGGACCTGAGGTTTCTTCGCTTTCTCGCCTTCATAGGCGCTATCGCCGCAACCGTTCAGATCGTGGAGATGACCCTGGACAAGTACGCGCCCAAACTCTACGCCGCCCTGGGGGTATTCCTCCCTCTCATTGCGGTGAACTGCGCCATCCTTGGCGGCTCCTTGTTCATGGTGCAGCGGGACTACACCTTCCCGGAGAGCATCGCTTTTGGCTTTGGCGCGGGTTTCGGTTTCTTCCTTGCCGTGGTGGCGTTGGCGAGCATCCGCGAGAAACTGCGCTATAGCAACATCCCTCCGGGCCTGCGGGGCCTTGGCATTACCTTTATTACAACGGGGCTCATGGCCATCGGTTTCATGGGCTTCATGGGGATTCAGTTGTAACCCTTGGCGCCGCCGCAAACCGAGACGTACAGAAAGGCATATCCATGGAGTGGATTTCACTGGTAACGATTGTCCTGGGCGTGACGATGTTCACGGTGGTGGTGTTGCTCTTCATCGCCGTCATCATAGCCGCCAAGTCGAAACTGGCGGCCGGCGGCGAGGTGAACATCACGATCAATGACGACCCGGACAAGTCGTTTACTACCCCCGCCGGCTCGACGCTATTGGACACCTTGTCGAATCACAAGATTTACATTCCCTCGGCGTGCGGCGGCCAGGGCACCTGCGGCGTGTGTACGGCCAAGATCCTCGAAGGCGGCGGGGCCATGCTCCCAACGGAGAAAGGCCACATCACACGGCGCGACGCCCGCGAGGGCGTGCGGCTGACCTGTCAGGTCAAGGTCAAACAGGACATGCGAATCGAACTCCCAGCCGAGATCTTCGATGTCCAGAAGTGGGAATGCACGGTTCGCTCGAACAACAACGTCGCCACATTCATCAAGGAGCTTATTCTTGATCTGCCGGCCGGTGAGACCATCCCGTTCCGGGCGGGCGGCTATATACAGATCGAATGCCCTCCTCACACCGTGCACTTCAAGGATTTCGATATTGATGAGGAGTTCAAGGATGAATGGGACAAGGCCAACCTGTGGGATTTAACCTCGACCGTGGATGAGCCGGTTCAACGCGCCTACTCGATGGCGAACTATCCCGAGGAATCGGACATCGTCATGCTGAATGTCCGCATCGCGGTCCCGTCTTCCCTTGCGCCGGGCGCCCCACCGGGAAAGATGAGTTCGTTTCTGTTTAGCTTGAAGCAAGGCGACAAGGTGACCATATCGGGTCCATTTGGGGAGTTTTTCGCCAAGGACACCGATGCCGAGATGTGTTTCGTTGGGGGAGGCGCGGGCATGGCCCCCATGCGTTCACACATCTTCGATCAGTTCTACCGGCTGAACACCGGCCGGAAGGTCACGTTCTGGTACGGCGCGCGCAGTTACCGCGAAGCGTTTTATATTGAAGAGTTCAACAAGATCGCCGCCGAGCATGACAATTTCGATTGGACCCTGGCGCTCTCCGAACCCTTGCCCGAGGACAATTGGACCGGCTCCACGGGATTTATTCACCAAGTCCTTTACGAGAACTACCTCAGGGATCATTCTGCGCCCGAGGATGTCGAGTATTACGTCTGCGGGCCTCCCATGATGAACTCGGCGACTATCAATTTGCTTCACGAGATGGGTGTGGAAGAGGACAACATTCTCTGTGACGACTTCGGCATCTAATGGCGTGAGATAATTCAATGCTTCCTACACATTCTTCATCAGCAAGCGCCGCCGCCAAGTTACTCCCACGGCGCCTATGTATCCTGGCCGCGATCCTGGTGGCGTTCGCGGGCTGTGACCCCGTGGCGCCCATCGGCGAGGGGCCGATGGAACACCGTTTTGGCGGCCACGCCCTGGGCACGGAATACCTCGTCAAGATTATCACGGACGACATGCTGACACCGGAGGAAGACGAGGCGATTTCGCGGGCCATCATGGAAACCCTCGAAAAGGTGGACAATTTGATGTCCACCTACCGTCCGGACGGCGAGCTTTACCAATTCAATGCGTCGGACTCCACGGATTTCCAGGAGATTTCCGAGGAAACCTACACGGTCTTTGAGATCGCGATGGACGTGAGCGAGCGATCCGGGGGCGCTTTTGACGTCACCGTGGGGCCGCTCGTCAACCTCTGGGGATTCGGCCCCGGCGGCGAGGCGGAAACCCTGCCCCCGCCCGAGGCGGATATCGAGGCGGCCCGCGAGCGCGTTGGGTATGAACAGCTCGAATTGGATCCGGAGACGCCCGCCATCCGCAAGACTCGCCCCGATGTGTTGTGTGACCTCTCCGGCATCGCCAAGGGCTACGCGACCGACGCCGTCGCGGATGCCCTGGAAGCCGAAGGGTTTGACCGCTACATGGTGTCCGTGGCCGGCGAAATGCGCACCCGTGGCCATAATCAGCGGGACGAGCCATGGCGAATCGCCATCGAGCGCCCGGATCCCGGCAGCAGAGACATACACGCCATTGTTGGGCTTGTGGACATGACGGTAGCCACTTCCGGGGACTATCGCCAGTTCTTCGAGTACGAAGGCCAACGCTACTCCCATACTATCGACCCGAATACGGGCTGGCCGGTCAGGCATAATTTGGTTTCGGCAAGTGTTATACATAATGACAACACGTATGCCGATGCATGGGCCACCGCGCTGATGGTCAAGGGCCTGGAGGAAGGACTCGCCTTGGCCGAGGCGGAAGGCCTGGATGCCATGCTCATCACGGAAGTTGAAGAGGGCGTCTACGAACACCAGACCACCGGCGATTTCGACAGCTACCTTCTCGACTAACAGGGGTTCGCTAAAGAGCAACCTGGCGTACCCCGTAAGGGGGTATTATGAGCACAGTCTTGCTAGCAACGTTCATCATCTTTGCGTTGGCGATGCTTGTTATGGGCGTAGGGTATCTCGTCAAGGGAAGTTGCCTGCGTCCATCCTGCGGCGGGGTGGTCGACAGCGAGGGAAACATGTCCTGCCCAACCTGCGGCAAAGGCCAGGGCGACTCGTCTGGGAACCAAGAGTAGCGGCGGACATTCCGCTCGTAGCGCCAGCATCTTGCCGGCAACAACAGTGCCCCAACTCGTAGCGTCGGCATCTTGCCGGCAACAACAGTTCTCCGTTGTGAGAAAGCCGGAGAATGTATCCGAAGCGCCCAGCCAAACCCTTGTATCTACATCAACCTCCGGTATTTCCTTGAGATGCTCAACACACCCCAGCAATGGACGCCCGAAAACACTCTCCCTGCCTTGGAGCCTGGCTGGATTCACGTGTGGCTTGTCCGCAACACGCCGCCCGTCATCGATGAGGAAGCCGCCCTGCAACGCCTCGCCAGCAATGAGCGGGAGCGCGCGCAACGCTTCACTCACGACGGAGCCCGGTGGCAATTTATCACGGCGCGCGCTTGTCTCAGGCTGCTATTGAACGGCTACCTGGACCGGCGGGATGGAGACCCCATTCCCTTCGCCATCGGCTCTCACGGAAAGCCCTATATCCCCGGCGCGGGGGCGTACGGCGAGTTGCGGTTCAATGTCGCGCATTCCGGGCCATGGGCGGTCATCGCCGTCACGGCGGGCCGCGAAGTCGGCGTGGACATTGAGCATCCCCGGCGCAAGGCGAACTTCGCGGGCTTGGCAAAGCGTTTCTTCCAACCCAGCGAGACCGAGCCGCTGGTGGCCTTGGATGACGGTCCGGAACAAGCCGCGGCCTTTTACCGCTTATGGACGCGAAAGGAAGCATTCGTCAAGGGATTGGGCTCGGGCGTGCCCTCCGGATTGCGCGGCTTGGAAGTGGACGGAGCGCCAGGATGCGCGGATGCGCTGATGGGATACGAACGCGATCCCGGCGCGGAGACGCGCTGGCGCGTGGCGGCCTTGCCCGAACTCCCCGAACCCCCGGCGGACATCGCGGAGGCCCTCGGTCTCACCGGGGCCGTGGGTCAAGGAGCCGTGGCCGCAGAAGGCCGCGATTGGCGCGTCGCGTGTTACCAATGGCCAAATGGGGAATTCTCGCCTTAAGGGCGATGCCGTTCCCTGGAGCAACGCCGCTACCCGGCGATTGGGGCGCGCTCAATGGCTTGGGGCTACGGGCGGAAAAACAGGCTACGCCGCGACACGGCTAGTACGGACAGCGCAATAAGGAACACAGACCCCGCCAGCGCGATCCAGCTCATGCGATAATCCCCGGTCATATCGGAAAGCAGTCCAAAGAGCGGGGCGGCCATGACCACCCCCAGGCGAGTAAAGACGAGGGCCACGCCGGTTGAAAGCCCGGTCAGGCCGGAGGGGGCCAGCTCGCTGACGGTCGTGAAGTAGAGACCGGGCATACCGAGAATAAAGAATCCGAGGAGCCCGCAAGCCACGAACAGCCCCGCGAGCGAAAGATGCCCGCCGGCGGCCACCAGGCCGAAGAAGAGACTCATCGCCGAAATCAAGAACGCAAGCAGGAGAAGTCCCCTGCGTCTGCGCCCATCGAAGAGCCGGTCGTTGATGTAGCCCCAGCTGGGTTGTCCGAGAATCCCGCCGACGTGAAACCACGCGAGCCCCAACCCGCCCACGGCTGGCGAATACCCGAGATCCCCGGTAAGAAACAGCGCCATGTGCCCGGTGGCGCTCGCCACGCTGAAGCCGAAGGTTATGCCGATCACACAGATGGACAGCAGCGCCCGGTTGCCAAGAAGTGTGCCGAGATCGTGCCGGATGGTTCCCGCGCCTTCGGATTCCTGAACAACAGCGCCGTTAAGTCCCGGCGCGGCTCCCGCATCCCAATCGGCGTCCCCGTTGTCCGCGCCGCCTCCGCCCTCGCCCGCGTCAGGTTCCTTTGCGAACTTGTGGTAGCTGCCCCGGATGAGGCATGCGATCGCCAGACCGATGACAGCGCCGCCGCCCAGAACCACGCGCCATCCGTACAGCTCTCCCAGCAGGGGCATGACGGCGGTGCCGAGCAGGGCGCCCACGCCGCCAAACCCGTGGACGAGTCCCATGGAGCCTGCTCGATGTTTGGCGGCCACGGCCTCGATAATCCCCTTGCTGACACTGGGGGTGATGAGGCTGAAGCCGATGCCGGTCAGAAACGCCAGCAAGAGAATGAGCCCATACAGCGGGGACATCGCATGCAAAACCATCATCGCGCCCACCGTCGCCACGCCGAGCGTCAATCCCATTCTCGCGCCGATCTGGTCGACGATGCGGCCGCTGAACACCGCGACAATGGTGGCGCTGAGGAAGTAGAAGCTGGTATACAGCCCGGCCTGAGCGCC
>PUOI01000011.1 GCA_003552765.1 Candidatus Hydrogenedentota bacterium
ACATTCGGATAGACCCCAGACCAGACCAGTGGTACGTGACGTGGCCGGGCGGATTCATCATGGGAGACAGGACCGAGCGAGTCCGGCGCCCGCGGATTCCCTGGTACACGCCCTCGCGGACCACTGTCATCGGAGGCAGGTCCCAGATAGGCCCGCAATGCGCGTGGATTCCCGGCCGATACGAAGTGCGCGAGATGCGAGTGTATCAGCCTGGCTACTGGACGCAGCACTACGTGCCGCCCGCGTACGACACGCGCTATATAGGCGGCCGTCCCACGCAAGTCCAAGTGCGCGCAGGCTATTATGAAAACGTCTATGTGCCCGGCCAATACGTTACGCAGCCCCAGCGCGTTTGGATTCCGGGCCGCTGGGATTGCGCTCCCGGATGCCGCCGGCACTAGAACCGTTGCGAGCACGAGTTGCGGCGCCAATCCACTGAATCTCCTCCCCCAGCGGGCGCGGATGGGTCCCCCCACGCGAATAGCGCTCCATCCGCGCCCGCGATAATTTCTATAGGGTCCTGGCGGGATGCGGTGGACAAACATGTTATCATAGGGCGTGTCAGGGATACGGTAGCTAGTGTTAGGTTGATCGCGCGTGGCGCGCACGCGAAGAAGAAGGGGGAGTTCATGAACAGTCTTACGCGAATCCAGAACACACTGACCGGCGGCCCCGTTGATCGCATACCGGTCGTTCCGATTTTCATGGCGTGGGCTGCGGAGTATGCGGGTCATACGTACGGGGAGTTTCAGTGGGATTACCGAGCCCTGACCGCCAGCTTGTTGAAGGTGCGGGAGCGTTTCCACATCGACCAGCTCACCACGTTGAGCGATCCGCACCGGGAGACGGCGGATTATGGCGCCAAGGTCACCTATCAAGAGCATTCCGTATGCCGGTGTGAGGGGCCGTTGATCCAGAATCCCAGCGATGTGAATAAGCTTAGGCGCATGCCAATCGACGCGGCTCCGCGCATGTTGGACCGTATCCACGCGCTGGAGGTGTTTCACCGGGAAATGGGAGGGGACGTCTCCATCCTGGGCTGGCTGGAAGGCCCCTTGGCTGAGTTCTGTACCTTGCGGACGCTTGAGACGGCCATGACCGATTTGCTAACCGAGCCGGACCTGTTCCACGAGGCGTGCAGCGTCACCATGGACAATGCCGTCACGTGGGCGCGGGACCAGATTCACGCGGGGGCCGACATGATTGGAGTGGGGGACAGCGCGGTGAGCCTCGTCAGCGCCGATATGTACCGCGAACACATCTTGCCGTGGCACCAGCGTCTCTTTCATGGCATACACGATGCGGGAGGGAAAGTGCGGCTGCACATTTGCGGCGCCATAGATCATCTAATCCCGGATATTGTCCACGCCGGGGTGGATGTGCTCGATATCGATTGGATGGTGGACCTCGCCCAGGCGCGCCAGATTGTGGGGGACAAGGTGACCCTCTTCGGCCAGTTTGACCCAGTGCGTGTGCTGAAGGAAGGAACGCCCGAGGACGTGACGCGCGCGGCGCGGGAAAACATACGCGATGGCGGTCCGAAACATTTTGGTCTCATGCCGGGTTGCGAGATCCCGCCGGGCACCCCGGAAGAAAACATCGCCGCGTTCTGTCCCGGCGAGGGCTGTCTGATGGTTGAGGATTTGAAGGTGGAATCCGCTGCTTCATTGTAGGCCCGGGCGTGGTTTGGTTTCACTGAGGCGTCAGCTCGCACACCGTCTCAACGTGCGGCGTGTGCGGGAACAGGTCGAGGGCGATAACCCGGCCCAGCCGCCATCCATGTTGCGTGAGGTGTTTGAGGTCACGGGCCAGCGTGGCGGGATCACACGAGACGTACGCCATCTTCCTAGCGCCGCAGTCCGCCAGTGCGTTGAGGATGGGCCGCGCGCCGCTTCGGGGAGGGTCAAGTAAGACAGCGTCCCACGGCTCTCCAGTGAGCGCTCGTTGAAAGGCGCTCTCGTCTCCGATGTGATAACGCCCCTTGCCCACGCGTTGCGCCGCCGTGATCGCGGCGAGATTGTGGTCGAGCCCTCGCACCTCGGCCGTATCCGCGAACGGCAGGGAAAGATTGCCCGAGCCGCAATAGAGATCCAAAATGCTTTTGGCGTCTCCCACGATCTCGCGGACGGCGTCATGTAGCAGCCGGTTAAGCAAAAGACTCGCCTGCGAAAAGCCTCCCGCGACGACGGGGATGCCATCGAACAAGAAATGGCCGCGCGGCGCCTTTTGGCGGGGATGATTAACATTAGGAAAAACCTTGCGCAAGGATGCATTGGGATGCCGCGTCCAGACAAGGACAGCGCCATCCCCAGGGTTCACAGTCAGTTCGACGGAGCCTTTCAGCCGGACGGAGCGCAGTTGACCGAGGGCGTCATTGAGCCGCTCGTGACATAAGGCGCAGGAGGCGCGATCCATCACCCTTTTGGTCCCTGGCGCGAAGAATCCCCACGACCGCCCGTCTCCGTGGAACGTGGCGCGGGTGCGGTATCCCAAGCGGTATCGCGCGTCCTCGCGCCATTCCAGCTCTGGTTCGAGCCCGCCGATACGGGCCAAGCAGTCGCGGATAATGTGCTGCTTCCATTGCGCTTGCGCAGGGTATGCGAAGTGAATCCACGTGCAGGCGGTGGCGTGGGCGGCGCACGAGCACGGCGGCTCCCAACGGTGGCAAGAAGGGGACTCCAGTGTTTCCACCGAACCCCAAAGCACGTTGCGGCGGCGTGTTACGTTCCCCAACCTGACCACGTCTCCGGGCAACGCGCCCGGTACGAAGCAGACCTCGCCTTCAAGGCGGGCCAATCCATGGCCTCCGTGCACCACGCCCTCGATTTCTACCCGTTCCGTCATACGTCCGAGGAAAAGAAATCTTCGCCTACGTGGTCTCTCGCACGCGTTTGTTTTCGCAACTGCATTAGCAGATGCGCGTAGGTGGTGCGCACCGTATCGGTGAGATCCCCGGCGTAAGGAAGGATGTACGTGGCGGGCAACTTCCATACCTTGCCAGGCGCAAGGCGTTTAGGGCCGAGCACGGACAGGCAGCAACATTCGCACTCCCGGCCAAATACGGAATAGTGACCTCCGCCATCGATCCCAGTGATAATGCCCCGGCCGTCTTTGCGGTTGAGCGCGATGCCCCGTTCCGAAGTCTCGATATCCAAGGCTTTGTGAGCCTGCTCGAAACCGTTGGTGAGCACGGTTATGCCGTCAGGCAATATAGGGAGTTGTTCAAGCGTAATCCGGCGAACGATAACCTCTTCCTCACCCCTGTTGCGTACCGAGACGCGCCGCCGTATGCCGGGGTTCTCATGATAGGCGAGGGTCTTCACACACACTTCGAGATTCGGCCGTTGCTGAAGGCAGACCAGTGTCGCGCCCGCAACGCTGTTCTGCTCGCTCCACGTTACCTCGCCAAAATCCATCACGTCGAGCCTGCAATCGTCGTTACTGACCACGAATTCCGATGAGGCGCCCGCAACCCATTCGATTTCGCAATGCTTCTGGAGCAAACTGCACGTGTTGCCGAGAAACGCGGACCACGTGCGCTCCATCCAGTGATTGCCCACGATGGCGAGCGTCCGGTCAACGTAGGTATACGCGCGCTTATTCATGACTGGGTCCCCCGATGGGCTGGACATCCGCGAGCTTGGAGGCCCGATCCCCTTTGGTTGCTACCTGGCGGCGCGCTTGGGCGCCTTTCCCTAATCCGTTTACAACAGCCCCATTATACTCTGTCATAGTTATGCCGAAACAAATATGCGCAACGATTTCTTCCCGGCCGGGTCTAACGTGTTGAACCGTTCTCGCACGCTGTACCCTGAACATGGCCGCTGAGCGGCAATTCGGAGCATGGCCGCCCGCTAGCGTGGGTTGTGTCATCCCAGCATATTCGGTAAAGTTGGGGTGAGCGCGATCGCGGAAGATAGCTTTAGTACTGCGTCACGCTAGAGTTGGAGGGGACGGGATGATCTCAGATGAGCTTTGTGACGGGTTAGGGGTGCAGCCCGATGGGAACGTACAGTGCAAGAACTAGACAACTCTGCTAGCGAGCCATCGCGGAGCGTCACCACAGGGACCGAAGCCTTTGACCATGAGGAGGCGGTGTGCTGTTTCTGTGGTCCGCACGAGAAGAAGGTGATGCATTCCGACGGCGGGTACCACATCGTCCGTTGTACGGGATGTGGCTTAGTGTACACAACTCCACGAATCGTGGCCAATCAGCTTGAAACGCTTTACCAGGACACGTACTGGCGCAGCCCTTCGCCCAAGCATTGCGGTTACGCCCACTATATCGAAGACAAGGGGTGCTGGTTTGCCACATACCGCCGCCGATTTCGCCACATTGCCGCGCGGATGTCTGCAGGGCAGGCTCTGGATGTGGGATGTGCGGCAGGCTTTTGGACCAGCGTATTGCGGGACGCTGGCTGGGAAGCCTACGGGGTCGATATTTCGGCCCCAATGATCGAGTATGCCCGGCGGACCTTTTCGCGTGACGCCTACTATTGCGGCTCTCTGGAAGAACAAGGGTTTACGAGCGAACAGTTCGATTTGGTGACGCTCTGGGATGTGATTGAACATGTGAGGGATCCGCACGGCCTGTTGCGCGAAGTCAACCGGGTCCTTCGTCCGGGTGGCTTACTTGTATTGGAAACCCAAGACGTGGATTCATTGCTGGCCAGGTGGTTAGGAAAACGCTGGCACCATTTCAAGCATATGGAGCATTTGTTTCATTTCTCTGCGCCTACTTTAAAGAAGTTGCTGGACGGGTCTGGTTTTTCGGTGGAGAAGTTCACCCGCCGTCATGCCGGGAAGCGTGTGACGCTGGGATTCATCGCGGAACGGAGTGGCAGGGTCCATCCATCGCTGGAGAAATGGTTAGGGTTTCTTAAGCACAACCGGGCGAGCCTATACGTGAATCCTTTGGATGAAATCATAGCGATTGCGTGGAAACAGTGAGGGCGCCAAGTGGAGAACCTCCAGGTGTACAAAGCGTAGGCCCCGCCAGGCGATTCGAGACTCGAATAAGATGGGGCGCTCATGGATCAAGTAGGGGCTTGACTCTGTTCAGATGCGAAACAGCGCCGATGTCCAACCACTTTTGTTTTTCCGCCATAACAATGAGGAATAGAAGAAGTACATGCGAGTAGCGGTGATAGGAGCTGGGCCAGCTGGCGCCACAGCGGCATACGTGTTAACCAAGAACGGAGTGGCAGTGGACGTGTACGAGGCCTCGCCTCACGCGGGCGGACTTGCGCGCTCGTTCTCCTTATGGAATCAGACGGTGGACTTGGGGCCTCATCGTTTCTTCAGCAAGGACAAACGCGTCAACCAGCTTTGGCTCGAGGTGGTGGGGGAGGATTACGTGATGGTCGATCGCCTCACGCGAATTCTATATAAGGGGCGGTTCTTCCACTACCCACTCCGTCCCGGTAACGCCCTCCGTAATCTAGGGCCGCTCGAAGCCGTGCGGTGTTTGGCCAGTTACACGCGGGAAACCTGGCGTCCGGCGCCGCTGGATGGGACCTTTGAATCCTGGGTGACGCGCCGCT
>PUOI01000105.1 GCA_003552765.1 Candidatus Hydrogenedentota bacterium
ACCGCGCGCCCTTTGGATCCCCGCTTTCGCGGGGATGACGGTAGGGGGGACATCCACACATCTAGCGCTGACCAAGCACTAGTGGGGCGTCACGCCTAACCTTGTTGACCGCCGAAGTGAACGCGCTAGGAGGTGGCATGGCCTTCCAGGCCATGAATCACGGGCTGGAAGCCCGTGCCACTTCACCGCAAGAATTCGAGACTATCCACAATTCAAAGGCGGAAAGTGTAATAGTCTCCATGAAGACCACTGGAGGCTAGCCCATTGTTCAAATGTTCTATTCCTCTCTGATGCCGGACTTCCACAGACGCGCGGTTCCATCCTCTGAGCCGGTAAGCACGTAGTCCCCGCACGGGGAAAACGCCACGGCGCCCGGGTCTTTTTCGTGGCCGGTGAAGCTTCGGAGCAACTCCCCTGTTACCATATTCCAGAGCCGCGCGGGCGCTTCCGGACCGTAGGCCGTTACGGCGTGTGTGGCGCATGGCGAGACATCAAAGGCCATGGGGGGTTCCCAATACAGCCACACGCCGCGCTCAACCAGGAGGCTGGCGTCCACCGCGGTCGGGGTGAGCGGCGTTTCCTCTAATCCCGGCGGCCATGCCATGACCCGTACTTCCCTGGCTGCATCCCAAATTTCCAGATGGTTAGCATGCACCGCAAAGAAGGGGACGCCGGCGGCGCCATACGCGGCGTGGACCACCCCGGCCGGCCTCACAGGGAACATGCGCGACAACTCTTCCCCGCTAACGGGGTTCCATCGCCTCACGACATACCCCTTCTCACCGTGGGGCATCCGGTGCGGCAAATCCCAGTCCCGCATAGGCCACACCCCTACCATCACCCCGGCGTCCTCCGGCGAAGGGCTTAACAGTGTTCGCAACGGATGGCGCCGCGATCCCCCGCTACGGACTTCGTCCGAAACGTCTAGGAGTTCGCCCGTTTCGGCGTCCCACGCCTTCGCAATAACATTGCCCGTTAGGGCGTGACGGAGGCGTCCCCTTTCGGATCCGGAAGGTTCAATCCGCAGCTGCCTGTCGTCCCGGCGCGCCAACACCGCCAGAACCAGGGAGCCATCATGGGAAAACGCCACGGCGGAGACGGCCTCCGCGCCCCATGTGAACGTCCGGATCAGTTCACCGGTTTCCACGTCCCACATCCGGATAGGAGGGTTTTCAAACCCCGTTACCACCCGGCGCCCGTCCGGCGATATCGCAGCCGGCCGCGAAGGGTAGACGTCTTCGATTTGCAGGGGCTGCGGCTCGGTGTGGGTGATAATGGGAAACTCGGCCTTCTCCTCGCCCGTATCAACATCCCATAAACGGGCGGCGCCATCTTTCCCTGCAGTCAGAATTTGCTCGCCGCCGGGCGCGAAGTCCACCGAATAGACAGCGCCGGGGGTTTCGAAGGTCTGTACGGCTTCGTCAATATGCTGGGAGGGGTCTCTTACGACTAGAAGCAGGTCCGAATCGAGGGAACGCTCTTCCCTCGTTTCCTCATCCATCGCCCCGATGAGGTTTTCTGGTTCGCCGTCCGCCCACGCCAGCGATCCGCTCGATGACACGATCGCGGCCGCCATTATCGCCAACCCCGCGAAGCAGCCCGCCTTTGTGAAGCAGCCCGCCTTTGTAAGGCGACATCCATTCTTCATGACCCAATCCTCCTTCTTTGCCTTCCAGTGAAGGGGTTTTCGTCTCAGCCGAACCCGGTCCCTATTGCTCTTCAAGCGCGGGATGCTTGCTGATCTCGACGCCTACACGGAAACGGTGATGATCAAACACCTGGATGTGATCCCCCGTGGCGATATCCCAGAGGTGGACGACACCTTCCTGTGTCGCCACCGCCATGCGTTCGGCGTCCGCCGAAAAGGCGGCCCCGCGGACATCCCCAGTGCCTTTTTCCTCTGCCCGGAGAACAATCTCGCCGGTTTCAACCTCGGTAAGCCAAACCTCGCCGTCGTCCACTCCCGTAGCCACATAGGCGCCGCCGGGCGAAAACCCTCCTGGGGACAGGCTTTCCCCTTCGTTCCTTCTCTCTTCCACGAGGGTCCCTGTGCCGCGTTCCCAGACGCGAATCGAGGCATCCCTTTCTTGCACGGCCACCAGATCGCCGTTCGCCAAAAAGGTTACGGTATCCTTCGGCCGCCGTCCGGGCATATCGCCGTCCCGGAAGGTCCCGATTTCTTCCGCCGTATGGGCATCCCACAATTGGATGTACCCGCTCGCGTCCGCCGTGAGCATATGGTCTCCATCGGGGGACAACGCCACCGATACCCAGTACACCGGCTGGCTACCCGCGCCCATGGAAGACAGAGGGAACGTGAGTACGTGATTCCCCGTTTCGACATCCCACAGCCTTGCTGATGTGTCTGCCCCGCCGGTCACCGCGTAGGCGCCATCGGGCGAAAAGGCCACCGAGTGCTCAATGGGCGCCGGTTGCTCAGAGGCCGGGCGGCTGCTTAGGACATGCCTTTTCTCGAACGTGGCGACATCCCATAAACGGACCGTCCGGTCGCGAGACGCGGAAAGCAAATACTCGCCCTCCGGGGAGAAAGCCAACGCGGTTACCTGATGTTTGTGTTTGTCAAGCGTTTCCAGATGGGTTCCTTCGGATGCATCCCATACTGCAATTCGGCCACTGGGCTCGCGATCGGGAAGCGCAACCGCAAGCCGGGACCCATCCGGCGACAACGCCACAGCGGAAAGCGGATACGACTCCGGCGGAGGAGGCGGCGGGAGCATAACCGGCGACGCGGAGGCATTCAGCGCCGCAATCCCGCCAGCCAACAAAGCAATCGCGCCAACCAATGCGCTCGAAAGGCCTCCGATTCGCGCCAACATAATCTCCTCCTTTCGTTGCGTTACATCATCATCCCATGTTCGTCCACCAGCTCATCATTCCTCTCCAATGCCGGACTCCCACAGACGCGCGGTTCCATCCCATGAACCGGTAAGCACATAGTCCCCGCACGGCGAAAAGGCTACGGAGATTGGGCCTTTTTCGTGGCCGGTGAAGCTTCGGACCAGTTCCCCTGTTTCGATATTCCAAAGCCGCGCGGGCGCGTGCGGGCCGTACGCCATGACGGCGTGCGTGACGCATGGCGAGACCTCGAAGGCCATGGGCGGTTCCCAGTGGATCCCCCAGCCGGGATCAACCACGAGGGCCTCGTCCACCGAGAAGGGGTTGTCCTCCGTGCCAGGGGGCCACGTCATAACCCGCTCCTCCTTGGCCGCATCCCAGAATTCGAGATGGTTGCTGTGCCTGCCATACACCGCAAGAAAGGGGACGCCGTTGGCGGTAAACACGCCGTGGAAGATCTGCCCCACGTTGGGACGCCATACAGCCGGCAACCCTTCACCGCCAAGGGGAGTCCATCGCCTCACGGAGTACTCCTCTTCATACGGGGTTATCCGGTACGGGGATTCCCGCACGGGCCGCACCCCCACCAACACCTCGCCATTCACCGGCGAAGGGCTTAGCAGCGTCAGCCGCCGATAGTGCTGCGATTGGATCCTGCGTATTTCGTCAGAGACGTCGAGGAGTTCGCCCGATTCGGCGTCCCACGCCTTCGCAATGACATTCCCCGTGAGGCGCCGGGGGGCGCGTCCCCCCTCGATCCCGGTTGGTCTCATGCCCCCGCCGTTGTCCCGGCGCGCCAACACCGCCAGAACCTGGGAGCCATCATGGGAAAACGCCAGGGCGGTGACGGCGTCCACGCCCCACGTGAACGTCCGGATCAGTTCGCCGGTTTCCGCGTCCCACATCCGGATGGGGGGATCCTTGAACCCTGTTAGCACGCGGCGGCCATCCGGCGATATCGCGGCCGGTTGCGAAGGATGAACATCCTCCATCTGCAGGGGCTGGGGCTCGGTGTGGGTGGTAATGGGAAACTCGGCCACTGTCTCCGCGGTTTCAATATCCCACAGCTGCGCGGCCCCGTCCTCGCTGGCGGTCAGAATCTCGCCGCCCCCGGGCGAGAAGCCGGCGGAATACACCGCAGAGGCGGCTTCGAAGGTCTGTACGGCTTCGTCAATATGCCGGGAGGTGTCCTTCACGAACAGGAAGAAATCGGAGCCGCCGGGAAACTGTTCCACGGTTTCCTCGTCCACATAGCCGATTACATTCGCGGGTTCTTCGTCCGCCCACCCCCTCCATCCCACCGCCAATGAGCAAATCGTCACGAAACAAACCACTGATATAAAACAACGCCTCTTGTTCATGGCTTATCCCTCCATCGCCCTCTTTCAGCGGGGCAGACCTCGTCTCCCGCCGAGTACTCGGTTGGCGCGGCTATTCAAACTTCGGATGCGCGTCGATTTCCGCGTCTTCCCGGAAACGGTGATGGTCGAACACGTTGACGCGTTCCCCCGTAACGGTGTCCCAGAGATGGACGACGCCTTCCTGTGTCGCCACCGCCATGCGTTCGGCGTCCGCCGAAAAGGCCACGCCATGGACGTTTCCCGTACCGCTCTCTTCCGTCTCGAAGACGGTTTCGCCGGTTTCAACCTTAGTAACCAGAACCTCCCCGCCGCCGCCCAATCCAGCAGCCACATAGGCGCCGCCGGGCGAGAACCATACCGGCGATCGCCCCCCAACGCCGTCTCTCTCCTCCACGAGGGTCCCCGTGTCGCGTTCCCAGACACTAATCGAGGAATCCCATTTCCGCGAGGCCACGCGATCCCCGTTCGCCAAAAAAGTGACGGGATGATTCTCCCATCTTCCGCGCCCCTCCTCGTCTTCCCGGAACTCCCGAATGGCCTCCCCCGTACCGGTGTCCCACAACCAGACGCCTCCGCGCTCGTCCCCCGTGAGCGCATAGGCGCCTTCGGGTGACAACCCCACCGAGAGCACGCTCAGCGAATGCGGCCGCGAGTCCGGTATCGGCGGCCGTAACGTAATCAGGTGGTTCCCTGTTTGGACATCCCACAAACGGGCCGTCTCGTCGGCGCCGCCAGTCACAAGGTAAGCGCCATCGGCCGAGAACGCCGCGGATTTGATGGAGGACGCATGGCTCGCCAATACGTGCACTGGTTCGAAATCAGTGGCGTCCCACAACCGGGCGGTTTGGTCGTGCGAGGCGGAAAGCAAGTATTCGCCATCGGGAGAGAACGCCAAGGCGCTTACATCTTCCTCGTGACCCTCCAGCGTTTTGAGGTGGGTTCCCTCGGTCGCGTCCCATACAACAATTCGCCCCTTAGGCTCGGCCTGGAGCCATACGCCGCCGCCGGGAAGCCCAACCGCAAGCCGGGACCCATCCGGCGACAACGCCACCGCGGAAAGCCGATACGACTGCGGCGGCGGGGGCGTGGGCGTAACCGGACAAAACGAATGGCGCGGCGCCGCAATCCCGCTAGCCAGCAGAGCTATTGCGCCAACCAGTGCGCCCGAAAAGCCTACGAATCGTGACAGCATGATCGCCTCCTTTCGTTGCGTTACGCCAGTCACTCCCTGTACTCCTTGGACACCAAACGCGCCGCTATCTGAACCCTGGATGCACGGGAACGTCGGCGTCTAACCGTAAACGGTGATGGTCGAATA
>PUOI01000588.1 GCA_003552765.1 Candidatus Hydrogenedentota bacterium
CGCGGTTCAACTGCACCGCAATCCATCCAAGCTGACAGACAATGTCCGAACACGCCGACACATCCATGGGGCATACGGTGTCTTTCCGTTCCAACACGCTTTCAACGAAATTGCCAGCGTGATTGTCGCTTTCATAGAGCCGGACGGCATCGTCGCCCAGCTCTTCGTCCAACAGCTCAGGGGGATCGGCCTCGATCGCCCCCCGCGACACCCAGATCCAGCCGTCCTCGCCTTCAAAGGTCACGCCTTGGCGATGGCCGGTTTCGCTGTCGGTGAAACTAACGGTTATGCCGTTGGCGTACTCATACGTAATGTCCCACCCCAGCGGATTATCGCAAAGGGCGTCCCACTCAGCCCATACCGCCTTTCCACGGACCGTCTTCGGCCCCGTCAGCTCCGTATCCATGCCCCATTGCGCTATGTCGATGTGGTGAATACCCCATCCCGCGATAAACCCAAGCGAATAATCGCTATTGTGGTACCAATACGGTGTGATCACCCGTTGCGGATGGTAGGGCCGTTCGGGAGCGGGACCAAGCCAGCGGTCATAATCGATCCCCTCCGGCGGTTCTTGCCCCTCGATCTGCTCAAGCCCACTCCGTTCTTCCGCGCCAGCCGGCACGCTCACCTTGACCGTATGCAATGGGCCAACGGCGCCGTTGCGAACCAGTTCGCAGGCCCGGCGGAATCGCGCATCCGAGCGCTGTTGCGTGCCGAACTGGAAAACCACATCATGCTTCTCGACGGCCTCGCGCAAGAGTTGCACTTCTTCGATGCTCATCCCCACGGGCTTTTCCAGATAGATATCCTTGCCCGCCTCGGCGGCGTCTGCGCTGTGGATCACGTGCCAATGGTCCGTGGAGCCGATGAGCACGGCGTCAATATCGTCCCGCGCAAGTAACTCTTCGTGATCATTGTATGCAGCGCAGTCTTCGTCACCGTAGTACTCATTCACCAGGCGGCGCGCCTCTTCGCGATCATGCTCCTTCACGTCGCAAACCGCCGTGACGCGGCAATTCTCAAGCCCCACGAAATGCCGCATTACGGCTCGTCCCCGTCCTCCCGTGCCGATACAACCCAGGTTGACCTTTCCATTTGGAGAGGCGGCGTGGACATTCCCCGCCACGTGCGGCGCCACAATTTGGGGAATACCAGCCGCCGCGGCCAAGGCGCCGCCACCTGCCCCCAGACGCGTGAGAAACTGCCGCCTCCCCATCCCCTTGGCTGCTTGAGATTTTGTGCCGTCACCCAAATCCGCATGCTTTTCCATCAAACGCTCTCCCACCGGTTTACTGCACCACGTACCGGATCCCATGCTCCCGCAAGACCTCATAAAGCCTGTCACGAGCGAGGGTCCTCGCATCAGACGCGAATATCACATCTACTCTATCATACTCCAAATCCAACACAAGAGCTTCCACCTCTTCCAATGAAAGCGTCTCGCCACCAATTCGGTATTCCTCTCCTACGATGGTTATCTGAAGCCTGTCGCCCTCGACCTGCTCGACGAACTCGGCGCCTCCACCACCCAATCCCAGGGGGAGGCCAGAAAGAACCATGGCGATAATTCCTCCAACCGCCAAGGCCACCGAGCCCCCTACCAATACGCCAACTTTGCTCGCTCCAGATTTGCTCACGGTCTTGTACCTCCTTCCATTATCAAGGCGGGCTTTCGGTGTATCCCCACTCGGAGACATGCACCGCCGCATGTACGTCCGGACGCCCGCGGATATCTCGTGCGAAGTCCTCCACCCCCGCCAGCACGGCCCGCTCGGCCGCCACGGTGCAATTCTCCCGTGTTATGATGATCAACACGAGCGGTTTGGGAGCGGGCAGACGGGAAAAAGCGTTGCGCAGCGCGTGCAGGGTGTGCTCGCGGTTGGTGTAATACAAATTCTCAATGTAGGTGACGCCAGCGGAGGCGAACCTAATCTCATCCGATTTGGTGATGTGGATCTCCCAGAAATCGACCTGCCGCTTCACTTCCTCCATCTGACGGACATACCTCACCGCCTCGGCCGGATCTGCGTCGCGGAGCTGTTCGAGACGCGCCTCGATTTGATTCGCCTCGCTCGCGTCCAGATGCGCCGTCATGGCCTCGGCCACATCTTCCGGAACGCGAAAGGCGTCCGCCACGGCCTCCAAGATGTGAAGCGCCTCCCGCTCCAGGTCCTCCGCCCGTTCCAGACGCTCTCGGACGTCTTCCTGGAGGTCCAACTGTTCGCTCAACTCGTCCAGCTCGGCGAGAAGCACTTCCTCGCGATCCCGGTATTCCTCAAGCTCCTCCTCCAACTCGGTCAGGCGCCTGCGGTACTCGTCCCGTTCCTGGCGTTGCCGGTTGCGTTCCTCGCGAAGCTGGCCCACCTGGACATCGCGCTCCTCCACCGTGTCCGCAAGCTCGTAGACCGAATCGTTCAACGCCAGCGCTTGAGCAAAGATGACGATGATCAACAGGTCAAGCAAGGGCGTCAGTTGAGGGGTTTTTCGCCGTCTCTTGGACATATCCTCGCTCTCTCTCCCTGCTGGGCGCGCTAAGTTGCGTCTTGACCCTCGAAATCAGCCGGCGCACGGCGTCCCGCTGTTCCGACAGACGGACGAACTCGGACTCGCGCCGGGCGATCCAGAAGCTGAACACCATGTACAAGACCAAGCCAACAAAGGTGGTCCACAAGGCGGCCGCGAAGCTGGATATGAGGGCCTGGGTTTGCATGACCCCTGCCCCCCCATCCATTCCGCTCGCAAACAGACCAGCCGAAATCGATGTAATCGTCCCCAAAATGCCCAGATAGGGATAAAGGTCGATCAAAGTCTCCGTAACCCGGAACCGCCGCTCAAAATCCAGGGTGTGCATGTAATCTTTGCGCTCGTCCTTGGTGTTAATCCTGTACAACAGGTCCCGCCTGTCCGTATTGCGATGCGGATTATCGATGATTTCCTGCACATCTTGAATGAAGGAATCCACCCTTTCGCTAAGGCTGTCGCGTTCCCGCTCCTCGGATCGGTAGGCAAGCGGCCCCAGGAATCCTTTCAACACATCCTTCAGCTCGATCTGCTTCCGCTTGTACTGTCTATTGAGCCACAGGCACAACCCCAGATTCACGATGAAGGCGGTCGAAAACACGAACACAAAGAAGACATGAACGGCCCATGTCATCGTTTCTTGGAATCCCATGCCTTGCTTCATCCTTTTCTTGTACACGGCCGTGAGAAGCCGTCCAGGAAAACGCTTCCCGTCACAACGGGAGCCTGAACTGTTCTATTCGCAGGTAATCGTTAAGCGGGACTTCGCTTGGCCCCCGCACGCCGCCGCGTTGCAGGGATTATCCCCGAGATCTCGCTTCAAGTGCAATACCCGTGATCCCGGCGGAACGGCGAGGCGCTCCATCAGCGCCATGCCTCCGGCTTATGGCGTGGGGCTGGCGAGGTGTTCGGGAGCCGGCGCATGGACATGGCAAGCGGCGGTGTGACCGGGTCCAACTTCCACGAGGCGCTGGCCCCATTGCGCGCATTCCGGCTGCGCGTGGGGGCAGCGGGGATGGAAATGACACCCCGGGGGCGGATTGATGGGGCTGGGCGTGTCGCCCCGGAGAATGATGCGTTCCCGTTTGCGGTGGGGTTCGGGTTCGGGCACGGCGGAAAGCAACGAGCGGGTGTAAGGATGGACGCACGCATTGAAGATCGCTTCCACGGGACCATACTCGACAATGCGCCCGAGGTACATGACGGCGACGTAATCCGAGATGTGGCGGATCACGCTGAGGTTGTGTCCGATAAAGAGATAGGTCAAGCCGAGCCGTTGCTGAAGGTCTTCCATGAGGTTGAGGATCTGCGCCTGAATGGACACGTCCAACGCGGATACCGGCTCGTCCGCCACGATGAGATCGGGCTCCACCGCCAGGGCGCGCGCAATGCCGATGCGCTGGCGCTGGCCGCCGCTGAATTCGTTGGGATAACGGTCGGCGGCGTCCGGCGATAGTCCGACAAGCCGGAGCAGTTCCTCCACACGTTCGCGGCGTTGGTGGCGGGGAACCAGCCCGTGCACGGCCATGGCCTCGGAAATCATCGAGTACACCGTCATGCGGGGGTTCAAGGATCCGTAGGGGTCCTGAAAGATAATCTGCATGCGCCGGCGCAAGGATCGCACTTGCCGCCGGTTCAGCTCGGTGATGTCGCTTCCATCGAACAGGATGCGGCCATCGGTCGGTTCGATAAGCCGGAGAATACAGCGCCCCGCCGTTGTCTTGCCGCTTCCGCTCTCTCCCACGAGGCTGAGCGTCTTGCCCCTCGGGATGCTGAAGCTGACATCGTCCACTGCGCGCACGTGCCCCGCCACCCGGCCAAACACACCGCTGTGCACGGGGAAATGCTTCACCAAGTTGCGTACTTCCAATAAGGGGCCATCCGTGCTCATGCTCATGGGGCGGCGGTCTCCTCTGGGATTCCCGTCGGGCGTCCCTGTTCAGCCATCACCGCGGCGTCGTGAAGCCAGCAAGCCACGCGGTGCTCTTCGCTAACGGGCTCAAGCAAGGGCACACGTTTCGGGCATACATCCATGGCGTACCGGCAGCGGGGGTGAAACCGGCAGCCCGACGGAAAGTGCGCCGAGTTCGGCACAACGCCCGGAATGGGCTCCAGCGGCTGGCGTCCAACCGATAGCTTCGGCAACGAGTTGAACAATCCCAGCGTATACGGATGCTTGGGATCCTCGAACACGCGGTCCATGGGGGCTTGCTCAATGATTTGCCCCGCGTACATGATGGCCACGTCTTCCGCGTTTTCCGCCACGATGCCGAGGTCATGCGTGATAAGCAGCATAGCCATGTGCTGCTCTTCTTGAAGGGAGCGAAGCAAATCCAAGATTTGCGCTTGGATGGTCACATCCAGGGCCGTGGTGGGCTCGTCGGCGATGAGGAGAACGGGGTCGCACGCCAAGGCCATGGCGATCATCACGCGCTGACGCATCCCGCCGGACATCTGATGCGGGTAAGCGTCGACCCGTTCGCCCGGCGAAGGGATGCCCACGCGCTCCAGCAGCGCAATGGTCTGCTGGCGGGCCTCCTCCTTTGAGACGCCCTTGTGCAAACGGATGGTATTGGCGATCTGGCTGCCGATACGGAACACGGGGTTCAGGCTGGTCATGGGTTCTTGGAAGATCATGGAGATCTTGTTGCCCCGAATCCGGCGCATTTCCTTTTCGGAGAGTTCCAGCACGTCCTGGCCTTGGAAGAAGATCTGGCCCTCCACGATTTCGCCGGGCGGGCTCGGGACCAGCCGAAGGATGGAAAGCGCGGTCATGCTCTTGCCGCATCCGCTCTCGCCCACCAAGGCCAACGTTTCCCCCGGACGGATGTCAAAGGACACGTCGTCGACCGCACGGGCCACGCCCGCGTCGGTGTGAAAGTAGGTCTTCAGATTGTGGACGCTGAGTATGGAGTCCCCTTGGTTCACGAATCCTCCTCACGCTTGGAGCGAAGCGAAAGCGCTTTGTCTTGGTTGGTCTATTGCCTCAACC
>PUOI01000492.1 GCA_003552765.1 Candidatus Hydrogenedentota bacterium
AGCCGCCCTGAACCCGGCGGTCCGGGATACATCCGCATTGAAGCCACACATGGTGATCTGGTGTACCGCCTCGAACCCCGGCGCTTCGAACAGCTTTTCCCGCGGGGAGGCGACCTTTTCGAGTTGCCCCGCTTGGAACTCGACGCCGATGACCTCGCCCGCATTGAACTCACTCAGCCCGAGGGGACGGCCACCCTGGTTCGCAGCGAGGACGGCGAGGAATGGGAAGTTGAGGCCCCGGAGGCCGATCTCAACGTGAGTCACAGCGCCATCGAGACCATGGCCGCGGCCTTGGCCCGCTGGCGGGCCGCCGATTACGCCGATTCAATGGAAGACGTAGGCGTTGGCGAACGCTTGGTGCGTTTCGAGACCCACGGCGGAGACGTTCACGAGATCGCCGTGGGCGATGAGTCGCAAACCATCGACGGCGTCTACGCCCGGCTCGATGACCGCGATCCCCTGCTCGCCATGACCCGTTCCGATCTCCGGCGCGTGTTTGTCGAGCCGCGCAACTTGTATGAGCGAACCCTTGTGGATCTCGCCACGGGCGATCTCGCCTCACTGGGCATTGAGCGCGAAGAAGACTCTTACTGGCTTCAGCGGCGCGAGGATAGCTGGCTGCTCTCGAGGAACGGCACGCTTCAAGATGCCGAGGACGAAGCGGCCAATCGCTTGGCGCGCAGTCTCGTGAACCTTCAGGCCAACGACATCCTGTTCGACGCCACCGAGCTTCCAGGCGATGTGCTGGCCACGATTCAGTTCGCCACCTTGGCCGACGAGGAGTATACATTGACCATAGGGGAAGAAGAGGACGGCCTGCATCCCGCCCTGTTTACAGGGGTTAGCCAGGTTCTGCTGCTAACGGATTTCGATGTGGCGGATTTGCTCATCTCCAGCGGCCGGTTGACCGGGGCGGAGGAAGACATCTCCAGCGAAGCAGTAGAGGGGGAGGACGTTTCGCAGCGCACGGATGAGGGGGAAGAAACGGTAGTGCATGAAGACGAAGACATGAAGATACTAACCGTGGAACCAGAGGAAACCCCCATCACGCCGGGCGAACTCGAGGAATGAATTAGATGAGCCTGCGTCTCTCTCACATAACCCTTCTTACGGCGGTTGTGCTTGCCGTTGGGGCGGGCCACATTCAATGCGTGGACGCCGTCGAACTCCTGGGCGACTCGGGGCCGAGCGAGGAACGGCAAACAGCCCCGGCTCCTGCTCAACGGGAGCAGCTCGCCGCGAATTCTTCTTCGGAGGTCTCGGGGCCCAGGGACCCGATAGACGCGTCCCGCCGCAACGCGCTCGTCGAGGCCATCGAAAACACGGGTCCCGCCGTGGTCACGATCAACGTAATCTCCATTCAACGCGAACGGGTCATGGATCCGTTCTACTTCGATTTCTTTGATCCCTTTGGTTTTCAGCGGCGCGGCCGCCAATTGCGCGAACGGCGGGTCGAATCCGTGGGAACGGGCTTCTTCTTTGATGATCGGGGCCACATCCTAACCAACAATCACGTTATCGAGAACGCCCATGAGATCGCCGTCTCCCTTCCGGACGGGCGCACGCTGGACGTGGAACTCGTGGGGCAAGACAACATCACCGACCTCGCGGTGCTCAGGGTGGATGGCGAGAACGTGCCCAGCGCGCCGTTGGGCGACAGCGACGACCTGTACATCGGCGAATGGGTCATCGCCATCGGAAATCCCTTCGGCATCCTCATGAACGACCCGCAACCCAGCGTGAGCGTGGGCGTCGTGTCAGCCAAGAACCGGCGTGTTGTGCCGCAGGCCGCTCCGCTTCGCCGGCTCTATCAAGACATGATTCAAACCGACGCCGCGATCAATCCCGGCAACAGCGGTGGCCCGCTCGTAACGGCGCGCGGCGAAGTCGTGGGCGTTAACACCATGATTTTCAGCGACGGCGGCGGGAGCGTCGGGCTGGGGTTCGCCATCCCCATCAACCGGGCGCGCCGTGTCGTTGATGAAATCCTTGAGTACGGACGGCGGCGGAATCCGTGGGCCGGGTTCCACGTCACGGACGTGCGCGGCTTGCAAGACCGCGTGGCGCAGCACCTGGATCTCCAAACCGGCCAGGGCGTGCTGGTGGAGCGAATCCTGGAGGATTCCCCCGCGTATCGCGCCGGTTTGCGCGTCGGCGACGTCATCACCGCCATTGATGGGGAGCCCGTGGTGAGTTCCGCGGACGTGGACTACGGCGTCTGGAGCAAGTTTGTGGGGGACACCATCACCATTGAAGTGGACCGCCGGGGCCAAACGAGGGAGTTCACCTTTGAGATTGTGGAGCTTACCCGGTGACGCGGTGATTCACAACCAGTCCCGCCATGGAAGCCAAGCTCTTGCTCCACACCCACGTTGAGGAAGGTACATGCACTCAGAAGACCGGCTTATACACTTTTCCACCGAACTCATTCACGCGCCGAAGAAGCACACCGTGCAGGCGCTCCAGAAGCTATACTACGAGTTGTCCCAAGGCAGACACGCCTACCAGAACACGGACTTCACGCGCTCCGACCGGGTCCGGTTTCACACCCGCCGGGGGGAACGCACCCAGAGCATCGCCGTGTTTCTGGCGGACCGGATCGTTCTTGCCGAGGAGTGGACGGACATCCCGCTGGCTTCCTTCATGGACAAGCTGATCGCCGTGGCGTCCTTGGCGATGGACGAACTTGGCATCCCGGTTTTCGCCGCGCAAACCGTCACGTTGCGAAGCACCTTCGCCCTGTCTCACTTCGATAACGCCCGCGACTTCATGATTGAGCAGGTCTGCGGGCAACGGGACCGCGTTCAGCCGTTTTTTCAGCGGCCCGTGACTGTGGGCGGCATTCGGCTTGTGCTGCCCGAGACGCCGGACATGCCGGCGACGGTTAATCTGCTCATGGAATCCTACCGGCACAGCGAAAACGAGGTCTACGCGGAGGTGAAGGCCATATTCCGCAAGCATCCCGTGAAGCCGGACAACCTGTTTCCGTTGCGGGAACGCGTGAGCGATGCGCGGGCCTTCATGAGCGGCCGGGTCTTCCCGTACCTTGACCAGTTCGACAGGCCGAACGGCGAGGAGGCGTAGGCAGCCGTTTCCCCCCTGCTTTTGCGCCGGGCTCCCTCTATCGCTTGGGCGTCCCGGCATGGTATGATAGCGCCATCTTCATCCAGCCCTTCGATGAACACGCAGGGAGGCGCGCACCTTAAAACGGTCCAGTTTATGCGCGCGGCGTCATCGAAATCGTGATTCGTGCGCCAGCGGAGTACAGGGGAATCAGATGCGCCCAGGATCCGCGGCATTCATCCACCTTCTCACCACCCACCGGGGAATTGACCTAGCAAGATGCTTCAGTACAACGGTTGTGTTAGATAAGGATTAGGGGGGAATGGACACACAGAACGTCATTTTTGGGGTCCTGGGCGGACTTGGGCTCTTTCTGTTCGGAATGGGGTTGATGTCCGATGGCTTGAAGGCCGTCGCCGGCAACAAGCTGAAGGCGTTGCTCGCGAAGCTCACCGAACAGCGAATCGTGGCCGTGATCCTTGGTGCGGTGGTGACCATCCTCGTGACGTCCAGCTCGGCGTCCACGGTCATGACGGTCGGGTTCGTGAACGCGGGTCTGCTTACGCTTAGTCAAGCGCTGTGCGTCGTCCTGGGCGCCAATGTGGGCACGACCGTGACGGCGTGGCTGGTTTCCATATTCGGATTCGGCGGATTCCAAGTCACTGGATACGCGTTGCCCGCGATAGGCGCCGGGTTCTTCATGACGACGCTGAGCAAGGTCCAGCGCACAAAGAACATCGGCCGCATCATAACGGGCTTCGGCATGCTCTTCGTTGGCGTGAATTTCATGCAGGAGGCGTTCGACCCCATCAAGGATAGTGACGCCGCTCAGGCCATGCTGATTGGGTTAGCACAGTACCCTTTACTGGCCGTCTTGGCGGGAACCATCCTGACCGTGTTGCTCCAGAGCAGTTCCGCGTCCATCATGGTGATACAGGTGCTGGCTTTGCAGGGGGCGTTTGGCACGGACTGGTCCGTGGTGATGAATCTGGTTATTCCATTCATCCTTGGCGACAACATTGGCACCACCATTACCGCGCAGCTCGCCGCCGCGCGCGCCTCCAGAAACGCCCGGCGAACAGCGATGGGACATACCATCTTCAACCTAATCGGGGTGGCATACATCCTGCCGTTTGTGTGGACCGGCGCCTTTAGTAATTTGGTTGCCTGGATTACGCCCTGGGAGATCACCTCCCGAACCGTAATGGCCGAGATGGCCGCGGCGCACACCACGTTCAACCTGATAAACACCATCGTTTTCCTGCCGTTAATCGGGCTGCTGGAGCTTAGCGTGGTTCGCTTGTTGCCGGTAAAGGAATACGAGGCCGAGGCGAAGCCAGTCGCGCTCGATAAGTATCTGCTGGACACGCCCAGCATCGCGTTCGGGCAGGTGACACGGGAACTGCTCCGCATGTCTCGGATCGCTGAGAAGGCCGCCACGCGGGCCGTAATGGCGCTGATTGAGGATAATGACAAGGAATTGCCCTATGTCCGGCGGAAGGAAGAACAGACCGACGATTTCCAGTACGAGATTACCACTTACCTGACAGACCTCTCGCGCAGGCCACTCTCCGACGATCTTTCCGATGAGATCCCCGTGCTGATGCATACGGTCAACGACCTCGAAAGAGTGGGTGACCATGCCGTGAACATTGCCGAACTCGCCGAGCGGAAGATTGTACAAAAGCTGGTGTTTAGCGAGGAGGCCCATGATGAGGCCAAGCAATTGCTGGACTACCTCACCGCCATGTTCGAGCAAACGGTGCTCGCATTGGAGCGCAAGGACAAGAGAGCCGCTCAAGCCGCGCTTGAGATAGAAGAGAAGCTAAACACGATGCAGGCCGACCTGCGGAAGAACCATTGCCGCAGGATGGGCGACAATGAGTGTTCGGCCGAGGCGGGGTTGATTTTCATTGATCTCGTGGACAATGTCGAGAAGATTGGCGACCACCTCACGAACATCGCCCAATCCGTCATTGGCGGCTTGCAATGGGACCATCACGAGCCGAGTCCCGCGCTGATGGAATAGAAGGCTTCGAGTCCCCCGGAGACCAAAGGAGCCTCCGGGGGACGCGAGATGGCTTATTCCTGGTTGTCCACCGGTTCGGCGGGCGTCTCCAGCCATTCTTTGTTGAAGCGGTAATGGAGCCTGCTTGAAATCAGATGAATAACACCGTCAGGCGTTTGGGTGACGGCGAGGTATCCGCCGTGTTCGGCGTTGGTGGGCGCCGCTTCGAACTCCCCTGTCCAGGCGCCGCCGTCGTACACGCCATCGCCAGGGGTGATAAGCTTTCGGACGGGCCAGGTCTCGCCTTCATCGTAGGATAGAGCGGCGAAGAGTCCGTAGCCGCGAAATTCGTTGCCCTCCGCGTCGGGGAATAGCATGCCTTCCCGGTCGCCATCGCGTGTGTCGGTAAATGACACGAACAGGAGGGGGCCTTCCCGGAG
>PUOI01000107.1 GCA_003552765.1 Candidatus Hydrogenedentota bacterium
AGAATCTCTACATTGTCCGCATGGAAGACGAGGAAGTCGTCCGTCTCGGCAGCTTTTATCAGCCCGAGGAGTTTACTGGCGCATGGCGGTGCGACCTGCATCCGCGATGGAACCGCGACGGCACGCAGATTTGCATCGACTCCACGCACGACGGCAGCCGGCAGGTCTACGTATTGGATCTCGCGTTTGAGGGCGAATAATCTGATGCTTTGGTAGCATCAACACATGCAGAGGCCCGCGGAGCGCGGGCGGTTTGGTGTAGGAATTCCGGGGCGCGGTGTAACGCTCGGGCGCCAAAGGCCGTGAACCGGCGAACGAAGGATATGTAGGGGGTTACATGAGTCATTCGCGTTTCACGCGCCGCCATTTTCTTCAGACCAGCCTGCTCGCCGCGGGCAGCCCGTTGGCGATGCGATTCGCCGGGGCGCGGGCAAACGACAACGAGAAGCCCAACATCCTTTGGCTGACTTGTGAAGACATTGGGCCGCATCTGGGGTGTTACGGCGATCCCTATGCCCACACGCCCAACATCGACGCCTTCGCCGAGATGGCGTTGCGCTACGACGTATGCTGGTCGGACGCGCCCGTGTGTTCGCCCGCCCGCACGGCCCTCATCACGGGGATGTACCCGGCCACACTGGGCGCGCACAACCATCGCAGCACGGTGGGGATGCCGGATTTCGTGAGCTTGTACCCCGAATTTCTTCGGGAAGCCGGGTATTACTGCACGAACAACGCCAAGGAAGACTACAACGTCCTTAAACCCAACGGGGTGTGGGACGAGTCGTCGAACCAAGCGCACTATGCCGATCGCGAGGAGGGCCAGCCTTTCTTCGCCATCTTTAACAACATGGACAGCCACGGCGGGCGAATCCGCAACCGGACCGAACTGCCGCACCACGATCCGGACGAGGCCCCCTTGCCTCCGTATCACCCCGACACGGAGGAGTTCCGCCGGGATTGGGCGCAGTACTACCATTCCGTCACGATCATGGATGAATGGTTCGGGGAGATGATGGAGGAGGTCCGGGAGAACGGGCTGCTCGAGAACACCATCATCTTTTTCTACAGCGACCACGGTTCGGGCATGCCGAGGCACAAACAGCTCGCCTACAATTCCGGCCTCCACGTGCCGTTTCTGGTCTACATTCCCGAGAAATACCGCCATCTTGCCCCGGCGGACTACGAGCCCGGCGGGGCCACCGAGCGTCTGGTGGGTTTCGTGGACATGGGGCCCACCGCGCTGAGCCTGGCGGGCGTCGAGCCGCCGGAGTGGATGCATGGACGCCCCTTCATGGGGCCCCACGAGTCGGAGCCGCGCGAGTATCTCTTCGGGTTCCGCGGCCGCATGGACGAACGCCAGGACATGGTGCGTTCGGTGCGCGACGGGCGCTACATCTACATCCGCAATTACACGCCCCACCTCAAACACGGCCACTTCAGCAGCTACATGCACCTGTTCGAATCGGCCCGGTCATGGCGCACGCTCCACGAGGCCGGCGAATTGGACGAGGTTCAGCGGCGAGTTTGGGAACCCAAACCGCCCGAAGAACTGTACGACCTGGAGCAAGACCCGCACGAGATCGAGAATCTCGCCGGTTCAGACGAACACCAAGACGTGCTTGGTCGGCTGCGCCAGGCCCATCGCGAACACATGTTCGCCATTCACGATGCCCAATTCCTGCCCGAGGCGGAGATGCATCATCGCGCCAAGGGAACCACTGCTCCATGGACTGAGGCTGCCGGAGGCCGGAGCATCCATGAGATGGTTCGGGATTCAGAGCAGTATCCCTTGGAGCGTCTCTTTGATATGGCGGAAACGGCCGCCGGTTATTCGATGGACGACGTCCCGGCGTTGATCAACGCGATGGACGATGACGATTCCGGCATTCGTTACTGGGCGGCGATGGGCGTTCTGATACGCGGAACCGAGGCCTTCGAGGCTGCGGCGTCCGAAGTGCGCCAGGCGATCGACGACGAGAGTCCGAGCGTTCGTGTCGTCGCCGCCGAGACGCTGGCGCGATACGGCGGCGAAAACGATCATAGCAACGGGCTCGATGCATTGGCCGAGCTTGCTCAGCCGGACGTGCACGGTGTCTACGTCACGTTCGAGGCGCTGAATGCATTCGGCAACCTGGGCGCCAAGGCCGAAGCCATCGAAGAGCAACTGAACGAAAACGCCGATACGGATCCCAACGCGCCACAACGCGGCGCCAACGAATACATCGATCGTCTTCGTCCCGACACAGATCATCAAGGCGTGCAATGGGTTAGACAACACTGGTGAGGTGGCGGGAGCCCGAACGTTGTAACTCCGAGTTTAGCGGTGCGAAAAAATTTATGGAAGGCCGAAGGAAGAAGAATCGAAAAGGAGAGTTGTTGCGATGAATAGGTGTTGGGACAGAAGAGATTTCTTGAAGACGGTGGGCGCGGGCATGGCGGCGTTGCCGTTTGTGGGAATGGGCCCGGCCGGGGCCGTGGAAGGCAGGCGGCCGAACATCATCTTCATCATGGTCGATGACATGGGCTACGGCGATCTCGGCGTCTATGGGCAAGAGCACATTCAGATGCCCCGCGTGGACCAGATGGCGCGCGAAGGGATTCGCTACACGGACTGCTACGCCGGACACACGGTGTGCGCCCCGTGCCGCAGCGTCCTAATGACGGGCCTGCATACCGGTCACACCACCGTGCGGGGCAACGCCAGCAACGTGGAAGGCCATGGCGCGGTCGAGTGCACGGGCGGCGGCGGGGGATTACGCGTGCCCCTGCGGGAGGACGACGTGACCGTGGCGGACGTGCTCAAGGAAGCGGGCTACGTTACGGGCATCACGGGCAAATGGGGGTTGGGCGAACCGGGCACCCCCGGCGTGCCGAACAAGCAAGGCTTCGACGAATGGCTCGGCCTGCTCAATCAGCGGCGCGCTCATTCCTATTACCCCGAATACATCTGGGAGAACCAGGAGAAGCTGCATCTCGAGGGCAACACGGGCACGCGGGAGGATTTCGCCACCGAAGAAGTATATGTCCACGACCTGTTCACGGACTTCGCCCTCGACTTCATCGAACGCCACGGACCCGGGCAGGATCCCTTCTTTCTTTATGTGCCGTACACCGTTCCACATGATCGATGGCAGATCCCGGAACTCGAACCGTATACCGAGGACACGGATTGGAGCGATGAAGAAAAGGTGTACGCCTCCATGCTTACCCGGGCCGACCGCGATGTGGGCCGCATGCTTGACTTGCTCAAGGAGTTGGGTATCGACGAGGACACCATCGTCTTCTTCTGCTCGGACAACGGCGCCCAGAACCGGTACGAGGGCGTATTCGACAGCTCCGGCCCGTTACGCGGCATGAAACGCTCCATGTACGACGGCGGTCTCCGGACGGTCATGGTCGTCTGGTGGCCCGGCGTCATCGAGGAGGACGCCGTCAGCCACGACATCTGGTATTACGCCGACGTGCTGCCGACGCTGGCCGAGCTGGCGGACGTCTCGCCGCCCGAAGACATTGACGGCGTCAGCGTCGTGCCCAGCTTATTGTCCCAGCCGCAACCCGAACTGGAGGACCGGCCCCTATACTGGGAATTCACGCATGGCGGCGACTTCAAGCAAGCCGCCCGCCGGGGGAAATGGAAGGCGGTGCGGCAAGCCCACGACGCGCCCATCGAACTCTATGACTTGTCCGAGGACATTGGCGAGGAAAACGATATCGCGGAGGACCATCCCATCATCGTGGACTGGTTTGAACGCTATTTCGTGGAGGGTCGCACGCCTTCGCCCAGTTGGCCAAGCCCCTTGGACACATAACGTCAAAGCGAATCCATGTACGCAAACATTTGGCAAAGCCAGGAGAGAGGGGAAAGATTGTGATGAAAAAGCAATGGGATCGGCGCAGTTTCTTGAAGGCGATGGGCGCGGGCGTGGCGGCATTGCCGTTCGCGGGGATGACGGCCGCCAAGGCGGCCGAGGATAATCGCCCCAACATCGTGGTCATCATGGCGGACGATTTGGGCTACAGCGACTTGGGCTGTTACGGCGGCGAGATCAATACGCCCAACTTGGATGGCCTCGCGGAAAACGGCTTGCGGTTCACCCAATTCTACAACGCGGGCCGGTGTGTGCCGACACGAGGCTCCATTCTCACCGGACTGTATCCGCATCAGGCCGGCGTCGGGGCGATGGTGGGGCCGGGCGATGCGCCGGGGTACCGGGGCCGGTTGGTGGACCGTTGCGTCACCATGGGCGAGGTCCTCGGCGAAGCGGGCTACCAGACGTTCATAAGCGGGAAGTGGCACGTCACCCACTACAACTACGGCGACCCGGTCCCCACCCTTCACCGCGACACGTGGCCGTTGCAACGCGGATTCGACCGGTTTTACGGGCATTTATCCGGAGCGGGCAGCTATTACGACATGGTCAGCCTCACAAAAGGCAACGCGCTCATCCCGTCGCAACCGCGATTCGACGATCGAGACGAGTTCTACTATACGGACGAGGTGAACGACCACGCGGCGAAGTTCATCCGTGAGGCGGAGGAGGATGAACCCCTGTTTCTCTATGTGGCGCACTTCGCCCCGCATTGGCCGTTGCACGCGTTGCCGGAGGACATCGCGAAGTACGATGGCGTCTACGACAAAGGCTGGGATGAAGTCCGGAGCCGGCGTCAGGAGCGGATGATTGAGATGGGCATCTTGGACGAGGACTGGCCGCTGACGCCGCGCGACGATCGCGTGCCGCCGTGGGAAGAGGCCGAGCACAAAGAGTGGGAGGCTCACCGCATGGCGGTATACGCGGCCATGGTCGACAACATGGACCAAGGCATCGGCCGGGTCATCGACGCGCTTAAGGAAACGGGACGCTTTGAGAATACGCTCATCCTGTTTCTGTCGGATAACGGCGCGGCGGACGAAGTTATCCAAGGCACCGACACGCGCCACGGCTATTTCGCGCGGGGCGGCACGGATCCCGACATTATGCCGGGCGGGCCGGATACCTATGCCGCTTATGGGCCCGAGTGGGCGAACGCGTCGAACACGCCGTTTCGTCTCTACAAGAAATGGAACCACGAGGGCGGCGTGGCGACGCCCCTTATTGCGCATTGGCCCGAGGGCATCACCGACCACGGCGCGCTGCGCCATGAACCCAGCCACATCATCGACCTCATGGCCACCGCCGTGGATCTCGCCGGCGCCGAATATCCCGAGACCTACAACGGTCACGACATCCTGCCCATGGAAGGCGTCAGCCTTGTGCCGGCCTTCAACGGCGAATCGCTCGGCCGCGAAGAGCCCATCTACTTCGAGCACATGGGCAACCGCGCGATTCGTGACGGCAAATGGAAGCTCGTTAGCGAACAAGGCGGTGAATGGGAACTCTACGACATGGAGGCGGACCGCGTGGAGTTGAACAATCTCGCCGAGGAGTATCCGGAGCGCGCGG
>PUOI01000046.1 GCA_003552765.1 Candidatus Hydrogenedentota bacterium
AGCGCATGGTTACGCACAATGGCAAGAAACTGCTGCTGTATCCCGAGGCGGGCGTGGCGCGGCTCTATGATCTGGAGGAGGATCCCCTTGAGCTGAACGACCTCGCGGATGCTCCAGAATCGGAACCCGTCATGCGGGAACTGTTCGCGGTTTTGCAAGACTTGCAGACGAAGTTCAACGATGACCTGGACCTCACGGAGACCTTCCCGGAGCTGCAATAGGGAAGTTTGGTAGTCTATCTCCGCTTGGCGTTCAAGCGGTGGCAAATAGTTGAAGCCGAGGTGAATAGAAAAGGGGGTAAGCACATGATGGCGAAAAGGAGAAGCAGTTCGTGGGCGAGCTTGGGCGTTGTGTTGTGCATAGGCGCTCTGGCCTGCGCGGCGGTTGGCGAGGAAGAGAACTGCTGGCCGCAATTCCGCTACGACGCTGGGCGCACCGCCGCGTCTCCGGCTTCTGTTCCGGATGACCTCCAGCTCCGCTGGACCTGGACCCTTCCCGAACCCGAACCCGCGTATCCCAACGAGATCCGGCTGGCGTTCGACGCGTCCTATGAGCCGGTGGTGGCGAACAATACGATGTTTGTCCCCTCGATGGTGACCGACAGCGTGACGGCGTTGGACATCGAAACCGGGGAGGAGCAGTGGCGGTTCTTTGCCGAAGGGCCCGTGCGTTTCGCTCCCGTGGTTTGGGAGGACAAGGTGTATTTCGTGTCCGATGACGGATATCTCTACTGCGTGGACGCCGATGTCGGGGCGCTGCTGTGGAGGTTCCGGGGACTCCCAGAAGACCAGCAAGAACGCAGGGTCATGGGCGAGGAACGCCTGGTCTCGCTGTGGCCGGCGCGGGGCGGTTCGGTGTTGCAGGATGGCGTGATTTATTTCGCGGCCGGCATTTGGCCGACGGAGGGCGTGTTTGTTCACGCGGTGGACGCCGAATCCGGGGACGCCGTCTGGTCGAACACGGACAGTGATCTGATTCCGGAGAGTAACTGGGACCATGGCATCGGCTTTGACTCCGGCCTGACGCCCTTGGGGTATCTAGCGATCGTGGGGGACAAACTGGTGGTTCCCAGCGGCGCTCAGCTGCCCGCTTTTCTTGACCTGGAAACCGGCGAACTTGAGGAATACACGATGGGGTGGGGCGGCCGCACCGGGCATCCCAAGGGTGCCTGGTTCGTCGCGGGTATTGACGATTACCTCATCCACGGCGGTGATATCTATGACATCACCCGGCCTTATGAGGAGCGCGTATCCGATCCTGATTATGGACAGTGGCTCTATGCCGGCGGGTTGACGCGGCTTGAGCCGGATCCGGCGAACCAAGGGCCGCTGTACGATTTTCGGCAGCCGGTGCTCACCGAAGACGTCATGTACGAGAGCGGTCCGGAGGGCATCCAAGCGCGCGATATCAGCTCGTTTACGTTACGGGAGCGCGACGAGGTTGAACTGCCGCCGTATCGCCGTGAAGACGTACACCCCGACACCTATGTGGCGGAATTTGACCAACTCTGGGAATGGCCGGGACATCCCGGCGTGCATGTCACCCGTCAGCCCGTAGGCAATCACGAAGGCAGGTGGGACACGCCCGCGCACCAGACGGTCTATCTCAAGGCCGGCGATCGGCTATACACGGGCGCTCCTGGCATGGTCCAAGCGCTCGACATTGCCGGTGGCGGGAATCCCGAAGTTGTGTGGCGCGCTAGCGTCGATGGGGAGCCTCAACGGATGCTGGCCGCCAACGGGATGCTGTTCGTGGTGACCGCCGAGGGGATTATTCACGCTTTCGCGGGCGATGAGGACGTGGAAGATCCCCCGTACTTGGCGCCACCGGCGCCCCGGATTCCAGATGACGATGAGTGGACCGAAAGGGCGGCCGCCATCCTTGACGCCTCCGGTGTCGATGACGGCTACGCCCTAGTGCTCGGGCTGGACAATGGACGGCTTGTGGAGGAGCTGGCCTGGCAATCGGATCTGCACGTGATAGCGGTGGATGAGGATGCCGATACGGTTGACGCCGTCCGTCATCAACTCTATGAGGCGGGGCTGTACGGTTCGCAGGCCGCCGTGTTGACGGGCGAACCCGCGGATTATCCATTCCCGCCGTATTTCGCCAGCCTGATCGTTTCCGAGGATGCAGAGGCGCTGCTGGCGGAACATGAGGAAGATTTGGCCGACCCAGTTTTCCATGCCTTGCGGCCATACGGTGGCGTGGCGTGTATGCCGGATGGCCCCGCCCCCCTTCACGAAGTGCGAGCCGCCTTCGCGGGCGAGGCGTTCCCCGGCGCGGAAGTCCACGGGAATGGCGATTACGTCTTGGTGAGCCGGGAGGGCGCTTTGCCCGGCTCCGCGGACTGGTCGCACGCGCAGGCCAACGCGGCCAGCACCGGCGCCTCGAAAGACGAGCGCGTGGGCTCCGATCTCGGCGTGCTATGGTTCGATGGCTCAAACCGGTGGCACAAGTATCCGGGCCACGTTTTGGTCCGCGTGGCTGGAGGCCGCCGCATTATGCTCGAAGAGGGGCTGTTGCAGGCGTCGGACGTGTACACGGGCCGCACGCTGTGGGAAACCGAAGTTCCTATCGGGGTTGAGCCCCTCGCCCAAGCGCACGCCCGGGACACCATCCGCCTCCAGCGGCAACGGAGATGGTCGCCGTCCGCCAGTCTGCCGGATGCGGCCGAGCTTGTGGCGCTGGAAGATGCGATTTGCGTTACCGACGGGAGCACATGCCTGGTGCTTGATGCAGCCACCGGCGAGCGCGCCGGACGCATCGAGCTTCCCGGCGATGCCGAGGGAGCGTGGGCGAATCTGCGCGTGTCGGGCGATTATCTCGTGGGTACTAGCGGCGCCTATCTCTTCTGCATGGATCGCCACTCCGGCGAGGTGGTTTGGGAACGAGAACTGGACGAGCGCGATGTGAGTGTCGCCGTAGGCGCCGGTAAGGTCTTCTGCGCCGAAACCGCCAACCTCCGCCGCGGAGAGGACGAAACCAGCGATGGCGTTACCCGGGCGCTGGATCTCGCCACCGGCGAAGTCCAGTGGGAGCGCGACGGCGGCGCTCCGCTCCGCTACAACTCGGCGCAAGAGATGCTGATCACGCCCGTGGGATTCTACTGCGCCTCGGAAGGCGGCCTCGTGGAACAGCCGGTGGATCCGGAAGAGCAGCGACTGATTGTTGAAGGGCGCGATCGCCCCGAACATGGAGCGCCGGGGTTTGTCACCAGTGCAAGGATGCTTACAGGGTCCGAACAGTCGCTGTTTGCATACGAGTTGCCCTCGGGCGAGTTGCTCACGGACGATCCGCTGGAATGGGTCCGCCGCGGGTGCACGGACACGCGGGCAAGCGAACATCTGTTGACAACCCGCTATCGCAGCAATTCGGCGTGGATTGACCTGGAAACCCAAGAGATCACGCCGTTCCTAGGGGTGCGGCCGGGCTGCACGGTGAATAACAACCTGTATCCTGCTAACGGGGTGCTAAACATGCCCAATCTGACTGCGGGATGCACGTGCAATTTCATTCCCAGCTCGCTGGCCACCGTTTCGATCGACGAGATTCGGCGCAATTAACGGAAGATTCAAAGACCTTCTTTTGCAGCGTACGAGGTGTGACACATTAGGGGGTTACGGGAGCGCGGCTCTCGTACCCCCTTGCGTTGTTTAGGCGTGTCCCGTATCCGCAATTCACTATACGCCCTGATTCGTCACGTTGTGGCGGTGCGCAAAATCGGGTAGAATCGCACGCGTTTCCGATTGTTTTTCGTAATGCGGAGAGGTTTTTCATGGACGTGCAACGATACCGCGACCTTATCGCCCGTTTTTCCGAAGCCCGGGTCATGGTGGTGGGCGATATCTATCTCGATGAAAACATCTTTGGGGTGGTGACCGGCATCAGTCTTGAAGCCCCCATTCCCGTGTTCGAGATCCACGACCGGCGCCACAATCCCGGCGCGGCGGGAAACGCGGCGTGCAACGTGGCCGCGTTGGGCGCGCGGACAGATATGGTGGGCTTTATTGGCAGCGATCCCAACGGCGAAATCGTGCAGCGGGAATTCGCCGTCCGCAATGTCGATTGCCGGGGCATCGTGGTGGATCCCGAACGTCCCACGAACACCTACGGCAAATTGCGCGCGGGCACGTTCAATGCGCCGAGCCAAGAAGTGCTCCGCACCGATACCCCGCGCCCCACGTGGATCGCTGGCGAAACGGAGGACGCCGTCATTGCGCGTATCCGCGAACTGGCGCCGGAAAACGACGCCATCGTGGTGGTTGATCAGGCCTGTTCCGTGGCGACGGATCGGGTGCTTCGAGCCATTGTGGACACCGCGCGGGAGCATGGCCTGATCACCGTGGGCGACAGCCGCGAACGCGCCGGGGCCTTTCACGGATTCGACGTCATCGTGCCCAACGATCGCGAGGCGGGTCATGGCGCGGGGATTGAGGTATCGGATGACGAAAGCCTGGAACAAGCGGGCCGCCAGCTCTTGGCCACAAGCCGGAACGCCCTCATCACCCGCGGTCCCAAAGGGATCAGCATCTTCAGCGAGGATGGCGGTACAACCCACGTCCCGTGCGATCCTCTCGAACCGGTGGATGTCACCGGCGCCGGCGATACCGTGACGGCCACGGCGGCGGTCACATTGGTGGCGGGCGGGACGTTGCACGACGCCGCGGTGCTTGGCAACAAGGCCGCGGGGTTGGCGGTCATGCGTCAAGGCGTGGTAACGATATCCGCCGAAGAACTCGCCGAGGCCCTTGAACAAGCGCAGGGGGTCTCCAAGGCGCGCACGTCCGCCCAACTCGCGCGGGAAACCGCCCGGTTGCGGGAGCAAGGCAAGACCATCGTGTGGACCAACGGCTGTTTCGACATACTCCACGCCGGTCATATCACCTATTTGCTCAAGGCGGCCGCGCTGGGCGACGTGCTTGTTGTCGGCATCAATAGCGATGAATCCGTCCGCCGGGTCAAGGGACCCAGCCGGCCCGTCAATAACGAGGGCCACCGGGCCTTGCTGCTCTCCGCGCTGGAATGCGTGGACTACATCTGCATCTTTGACGAAGACTCGCCCCTGGAGAATATCCGCGAGATCCGGCCCGACGTCTATGCCAAAGGCGGCGATTACACATTGGACAGCATCGACCCCAAAGAGCGAGCGCTCATGGAAGAGTTGGGGGGACGCATCGAGATTGTCTCCGGCATCGAAGGCGAATCCACCAGCGCCATCATAACCCGCATCGCGGGCGAATGACCCAGCGGCCGTCCGCGAGCCTGCCGTGGACGGCATTATCAACTCCACACCTCGTTGGGGCCGGCGGTCCTTGCCGGTCCCAGCGCCTGAGATCCGCTTTTTCCCCGTGTCCCCAGTCTGCGCCTGGCCCCTATCCCCTTTCCGGGTAAGACGGCGTCTCACGCGCATCGGCGGAGGGGGCGGAATAAG
>PUOI01000155.1 GCA_003552765.1 Candidatus Hydrogenedentota bacterium
CATGCTGAAACTCAACCATCTCATCGACGACAAGATCCACGCCCGGGCGATCGGCCCGTATTCGCTGGTGACCCAGCAGCCCCTCGGGGGCAAGGCCCAATTCGGCGGGCAGCGGTTCGGTGAGATGGAGGTATGGGCCTTGCAGGCGTACGGCGCCGCCTATACCCTCCAAGAGTTGCTGACCATCAAATCCGACGACATTCAGGGCCGCACCAAGGCGTACGAGGCGGTGGTCAAGGGCGACCGCGAAGTCGAACCGGGCACGCCGGAATCGTTCAATGTCCTTGTGCGGGAAATGCAGGCGCTGTGCCTCGACGTCATTAAGCTATTGCGCGTGGACGACGGGAGCGACGTTGAAAAAGAAGAGATGCTGGAGGGTTAATCGTTGTCCAAGTATGTAGCCACCACAGCCGAGCGGTTCGACGCCATCGCCATGCGTTTGGCTTCGCCCGAGGAAATTCAGAAGTGGTCCCGGGGCGAGGTGAAGAAGCCGGAGACCATCAACTACCGCACGTTCAAGCCCGAAAAGGACGGCCTGTTCTGTGAACGCATCTTCGGTCCCGTGAAGGATTGGGAATGCGGATGCGGCAAATACAAGAAGGTCAAACACCGCGGCATCACCTGCGACCGGTGCGGAGTCGAGATCACCGAGGCCAAGGTGCGGCGCGAGCGCATGGGAAGCATCCAGCTCGCCGTGCCCGTCACGCATATCTGGTTCTTCAAGACCACGCCGAGTTGCATCGGCAACCTGCTGGACCTGTCGATCCGGGTGCTGGAACGCATCATCTATTTCGAGAACTACATCGTCGTGGATCCCGGCGACACGAGCCTCGAGAAGATGACCACCTTGACCGAGGATGAGTACCAGGACGCCCGCGAGGATTGGGGCGACCGGTTCGTGGCCAAGATGGGCGCCGAGGCCATCAAGATGCTGCTGGAAGAGATTGACATCGAAACGCTGAGCGCGGAATTGCATCAGCAACTCAGCACGGCCACGTCGAAACAGGCGCGCACCAAGGCGATTAAGCGGTTGAAGGTCGTCGAGGCGTTGCGCAAGTCGGGCAACAATCCGGCGTGGATGGTGCTCGACGTGATTCCGGTGATTCCGCCGGACCTGCGTCCCTTGGTGCCCCTGGAAGGCGGCCGGTACGCCACCAGTGACCTGAACGACCTCTACCGCCGGGTGATCAACCGGAACAACCGGCTCAAGCGATTGATGGAGCTGCGGGCGCCGGAGGTTATTCTGCGCAACGAAAAGCGCATGCTCCAGGAAGCCGTGGACGCCCTGTTCGACAATGGGCGGCATGGCCGGACCGTGCTCGGTGCGGGCAACCGTCCCCTGAAGTCGCTCAGCGACATGCTCAAAGGCAAGCAAGGCCGTTTCCGCCAGAACCTGTTGGGCAAACGGGTGGACTACTCCGGCCGTTCCGTCATCGTGGTCGGCCCAGAGCTTAAGCTCCACCAGTGCGGTCTGCCCAAGAAGATGGCGCTCGAACTGTTCGAGCCGTTCATCATTCGTGAATTGAAGGACCGCGGCTCGGCGACGACCATCAAGGCGGCCAAGCGGGCCATTGCCCAAGGGCACACCGAGGTGTGGGACATCCTGGAGGAAGTGATTCAGGATCACCCCGTCTTGCTCAACCGCGCGCCAACGTTGCACCGGCTTGGCATTCAGTCGTTCGAGCCCGTGCTCATCGAGGGCAAGGCCATCCAGATTCACCCCTTGGTGTGCGCGGCCTTCAACGCCGACTTCGACGGCGACCAGATGGCCGTCCACGTGCCGCTCATGCCGGCGGCGCAGTTGGAGGCGCGGCTGTTGATGATGGCCTCCACGAACATTTTCGCGCCCTCGAACGGGGAGCCGATCATCACGCCGGGCCAGGACATCGTTCTGGGATTGTCCTACATCACCAAGCAGCGCATGGGCGCGAAGGGTGAATGGCGAAAGGAATGGACGGGTCCCAACGGCGAAATTTTGCAGCCGGGCCGGGTGTATCCCGACACGGCGTCGGTGCTGCTCGCCCTGGAAATGGGCGAGGTGGACCTGCACGCCGGCATCAAGGTGTGGTGCGACGGCGAAGTGGTCGATACCACCGTGGGCCGTGTCGTGTTGAAGGAAGGGTTGGGCGAAGACGTCCCTCTCCAGGAGGTCAATACCTACCTCAACAAGAAGCAGGTGGGGGATCTGCTGGCCCGCGCCTACGCCCGGCTGGGCCACACCCGGACCGTGCAGTTGTCCGACGCGCTCAAGTACATGGGGTTCCGGTACTCGACCCTTTCCGGCATTTCCATTGCCGTGTCCGACATGCCCGTGCCGGAGGAGAAACCGCAACTCATAGAGCGTGCCCTGGAGGAAGTGGCGCGCATCGACGAGATGTATCAGAACGGGCTGATCACCCAGGGCGAGCGGTACAACAAAGTGATCGACCAATGGACGGCCACGACCGAAGAAGTTTCCGCCTCGATGCTCAAGGCCCTGTCCGAACGGAATCAAGGATTCACGGGCGTCTATCTCATGATGGACTCCGGCGCGCGCGGAAGCAAGCAGCAGGTCCGGCAGTTGGCGGCCATGCGGGGACTGATGGCGAAGCCTTCGGGCGACATCATCGAGTCGCCCATTACCTCGAATTTCCGTGAGGGGCTAACCGTGCTGGAGTACTTCATCTCGGCGCACGGCGCCCGCAAGGGACTGGCCGACACGGCTCTGAAGACGGCGGACGCGGGCTACCTGACGCGGCGGCTTGTCGACGTGGCCCAGGATGTCACCATCGAGGAAGAGGATTGCGGCGCCCTGTCCGGCGTGTATGTCGAGGCGTTGACCGATGGCCCCGAGATCGTCGAACCCCTTGAGGAGCGGCTCGTTGGACGGTACGCGCTGGAGGACATCGTGGATCCCGCCCGGAACGAGCCCATTGTCCGGGCCGATGACGAGATCGACGAGAAAAAGGCCGCCTGGCTGGCTGAGCTGGGGCTGCCCGGCGTCACCATCCGCAGCGCCCTCACCTGCCAGAGCAAGCGCGGGGTCTGCGCGAAGTGCTATGGACGCAACATGGCCACGGGTAAGCTTGTGGAGCTGGGCGAGTCCGTCGGGATCATCGCCGCTCAAGCCATCGGCGAGCCCGGCACCCAGCTCACCATGCGCACGTTCCACATCGGCGGAGCGGCTAGCCGTCAAGTGGAGGCCAGCGACATCAAGATGCCCGAAACGGCCACGGTGCACTATCACGGCGTCAAGACCGCGATTAGTCGTCATGACAAGCGAGTCGTGGTCAACCGGGCTGGCGAGGTAAGCCTCCATGACGCCGAGGACCGGGAAGTGCAGCGGTTCGCCTTGCCCACGGGCGCGGTGTTGGTCGCCGAGGACGGCCAGAAATTGCGCAAGGGGCAAGTCCTGTATCAATGGGATCCCTACAACAATACCATCGTGGCCGAGGCGTCGGGCCGGATCCATCTCGAAGGCATGGTGGAAGGCGTCACCATGCGGGTGGAGACCAATCCAGAGACCGGCATGGAAGAGCGGATCATCACCGAGCATAAGCAGGATCTGCACCCCCAGATCACCATTCTGAGCGACAACGATGAAGTGTTGGCTTATGCCACGATACCCGGCCAAACCCACGTGATGGTTGCGGAGGGCCAAGAAGTGCTGGCGGGCGACTTGCTAGCCAAGACGCCGCGCCAGTTCAGCAAGACCAAGGACATCACCGGCGGTTTGCCCCGCGTGGCCGAGCTGTTCGAGGCGCGCACGCCAAAGGATCCCGCCATCATCAGTCACATTGATGGCGTGGTGGAGCTTGGCGGCAGCTCGAAGGGCATGAAGAAGCTCAAGGTCGTACCGCCCATGGGTAAGGAGCGGGAATACACGATTCCGCCGGGGAAACACTTGAACGTGCAAGCCGGCGACCGGGTCTATGCCGGGCAGCGGCTGACGGATGGACCGGTTATCCTGCAGGACATGCTGGAAGTACAGGGCGAGGAAGCCCTGCGCAAGTACCTGCTCGACGAAATCCAGCAGGTGTACCGCGTCCAGGGCGTGCGGACCAATGACAAACACATCGAGGTCATCATCCGGCAGATGCTGCGCAAGGTCCGGGTGAAGGACGATCCCGGCGACACGCCGCTGTTGGCGCAAGAGGAAGTGGATAAGATCCGCTTCCGTGAATTCAACGAGCAAACGCTCGCCAAGGGCGGCCGGCCGGCAGAGGCCGAGCCCATCCTGCAAGGGATTACGAAGGCGGCCCTGAGCACCGACAGCTTTGTCGCCGCGGCCTCGTTCCAGCAGACTACCCGCGTGCTGACCGAGGCGGCGCTCTCGGGTAAGCGCGATTACCTCACGGGATTGAAGGAGAACGTCATCATCGGTCACCTCATCCCGGCGGGTACCGGAAGCTCTCATTACCAGGATACGCACCCCGTGGTGACCGAGGACGCCGCGCAGGATTTCTCCGAGGAACTTGCGATCGGCGACGCCAGCGCGTCAACCCTGGAATCCGGGGAGAGCGGCGACGAAGAAGCGGGCGGCGCCATTGCCTGAGGCGGCGATGTACGCCGGTTCAGGCGGGTCAAGCCGCGCGATAAGCATCTAGCGGCGGGGGAGGGCCGGCCATGCGCGCCACCCTCCCTTGCAGAGCGCCAACCGTAGACGGGTTGACCGCCGGCGTAAACGCGCCAGGAGGCGGCGTGGCCTTCCGGGTCATGAATCCCTGGCTAGTGAAAACGGGACGCACGCCGCCGGTTAGGCGGCCGGACCACGCATGCATAGGGCGCATTTTGCTCCGTATTTGGGGCGTTTGTTGGGCTTAAAGAAATTTTTTTTGGGTTTCTTTCCGAAAAGGCGCGTGGGGTGTTGACAAGGGGTCTGATTTTTGCTATGATTAGTGGCCGCTTATCAAAGAGGGCACGCTGTGCCTTTTCGTGCGTCAACCCACAGGGCAGTAAGGAGTAAAAAGACCTTGCCAACGATAAATCAACTTATGCGCAATGCGCGGACGCGGCGGACGGCGCAGTCGAACTCGCCTGCGTTGAAGAAGTGTCCGCAGGCTTCAGGGACCTGTACGCGCGTGTTCACGATGGCCCCGAAGAAGCCGAACTCGGCATTGCGCAAAGTGGCTCGTGTGCGCTTGAAGAATGGCATGGAAGTAACAGCTTACATCCCCGGTATTGGACACAATCTCCAGGAGCACTCCCAGGTCATGATTCGGGGAGGCCGGGTCAAGGACTTGCCCGGCGTGCGCTATCATCTGGTTCGGGGCGTGCTGGATGCCCAGGGGGACATGGGCGGCCAGGCAAGCACGAAGGACGAGGGCGGAAAGAAGCTGCACTTGGGGCGGTGGGTTAGCCGGTCCAAGTACGGTGTAAAGAAACCAAAGAAATAAGGGAGCTGGCTTAGAGTCATGCCACGACGTCGCGAAGTACCTAAACGGC
>PUOI01000326.1 GCA_003552765.1 Candidatus Hydrogenedentota bacterium
ATAAAGACGGCGAAGAGATTCTCTCGGAAGAGCGTGGCGGAACACTTGACAACTGGGAGGCCGGGCATCAGTTCTTGCTTGGCGCCGAGGCTGGCGGCGAAAGAACTTGGGCCGGCGAACTGCATCAAGTCGCCATTTATGACCATGATCTCAGTTCGGCTGAAGTGTCGGATAATCATGACGCCGGCGTGGATGGTTTCGAGCCTGGTGAATGAGATGCGATTGCTCTCACCCGAGACGGGCTCAGGACCACACAGAAAGGAAACAAGATATGCGCTGTCAAACTTCACGGCAGAACGTAACTGCAAAAGTGAGTCGGCATGTGGCTTGCGGGCGCCGGCTCTGGCCACCGCTGTCAGGTCATGGCCTTCGGCCGGGGCGCTCACCTCGAAACCAATTACCACGGCATAACCGAAATTCAAGGCCAGGACGAGGCGCGTTACGAGGGCGGCGACTCCGGCAACCTGTTCGATGAGGGCGCGGAACGCAACATCGCCGAGTTCCACCGCGCCGTCACCGAGGGGGATTTCAGTAACCCCACCTTGGAGCCCAGCGTGAACAGCAACTTCGCCGTCATTTTTGGCCGGGAGGCCGTCCGGCGGGAGGAGGTAATCACGTGGGACGACGTGTTGGCCGACGACACCGTCCTTGAGGTGGATACCAGCGGCCTACGGGAGTAGCGCCGGATGTGATCGGCAATGGCCGGAACCAGGCCCTCACGAGAGATTCAGTGAGTGTTTACCCCAAAGCAGGAGAAAGCGACATGATGATACAACACAAGAATTCCGTTTCCGCGTTGCTGTTGGCCGCTCTACTGGTCTGCGCCGCCGCCGGGCACGCGCAGACACAAGAGCCCGTTAACGTGATTCTGGACACGGACATGGCCTCGGACGTGGATGACGCGGGCGCGCTTGCGACCCTGCTCGCCCTGGAAGACCTGGGAGAGGCGAACGTTCTGGCCGTGGGGGTAAGTATGCCTTATAACTGGTCCGCCCTCTGCGTGGACGCCATCAACACGTACTATGGCCGGCCGGAAATCCCCATTGGCACGGTGAAAGAATCCGTTTTAGACCATGGCAGCAGATATGCCGAGGAGATTGCTAACGAATTCCCGCGATCCCGGGACTGGGATTCCATCGATGATGTGCCGGAGGTGATCGATGTGTACCGGGAAGTGCTGGCTCAACAGCCGGATGACAGCGTGACATTCGTCACCATCGGCCCGCTGACCAACGCCGCTGGTCTACTGCAAAGCGGTCCCTGCGAACATAGTGATCTGGATGGACATGACCTGGTGGAACAGAAAGTGATCCGCTGGGTGGCCATGGCCGGTAACCATAATGAATTCAACATGACTGGTGATGCGCCGGCTTCGAAATATGCCCTGGATTCGCCTAATCGATGGCCCACCCCCGTGTTGACGAGCGGCCATGGGATCGGCACGAATATCCGAACGGGAGAAAGGTTGAAAAATCTCCCTGAGGACAATATTGTCAGGAGAGCATGGTATCACTACAAAGGCGGGGAAGAGAACGATTGGGATCATCCCAACTACGACCAGGCCGCCGTCCATTACGCGGTGCGGGGTTTCGACGGTGGACCCGCGGAAGATTACTATGAACTGATCGGTCCTGGCTGGATCCGAATAGACGACAGCGAAGACGATTCACGTCACGGATACGTCGGTTACACGGATTTTGATCATGATCCAGATGGTCTGCACCGAATGAAAGACCAAGATCCAGACACGTTTGATCAGGATAAGATCGGCGCAGAGCTTTACGAGCTGATGAAGCATAACCCGGAAGGCGTCCAATGACCATGAAAGGGCTGGCCCGGCGTTCCCTTCAGCTGGAGCGCCGGGTCAGCCCATGACGGGCGCACTTCGAGAACCAACCCGCGCGGGCGGGGAGACCGTCCGCAAGCTTGACAAGGAGTATTGAGAGATGAAAAACACGTTGACAGTTAATCTGATGGGAATGATTGCGGCGGCCGTATTGGCGCTGGGGCTTACGATTTCTGCACATGCCGAACCGGAGCAGATTCCGGAATTGGACTTCCGGGCCTCGTGGGTCGGCAACTCATTTGCCGGCCACGGCAAGTGGGTGCAGAACAACTTTCAATCCCTGCACGTTACCCCCGAAGGGGTGGCCATCGCTGTGACATACTGGGACGAGGCCGGTCGATGCATCGGACTGCATTACCAGGGCGAGGTTAACGAGGAACTGCTGCAGCAGTATGACGGAGAAGGCGGGCATGAGGCATGGGGCTGGGGCACTGCCAGCGTTGGCGTCACCGCCGGCGATGAATACATCTATGTCGTCAACACCGAAGGGACCCTGCTGCGGTTCAGTTGGGATCCCCCGGACATCGACTCCGGGAGTTACGAGGATCAGGTCGACGACGTGGGCGAAGCCCATGACCTGGACACGCGCGGTGACACGTTGGCGATCGCCCTGACCAATGACCAGGTGCAGATCCGCGATCGCGACAGCCTCGACCTGCGCGAGCAGTTCGAGCTGCCGGGCGTGCAGGATGTGGTCATCGCAGAGGACAACACGCTTTGGCTGCTTACCGACGACGGCCGCATCGTTCAGCGCAGTCAGAGCGGCGAGGAACTTCCCGGGGAAATCACTGACGTGGACGAGCCGATTTCCCTGGCGATCGGACACGCCGAGGGTAAACTGCTCGTCACCGATGACGGTCCTCGCCAACAGATACACATCTATGACATCAGCAACGACCAGCCCACACTCCAGGACAGTTTCGGGCAGGAGGGGGGCGTTCGCGCCGGCACGCCCGGCCAGTACGAACCGGACAAGTTCTGGCGGCCCACCGGCGCTGGCGCCGACGCCCAGGGCAACCTTTATGTCACCACAGACCTGACCGGCGGCGGTGGAGGCGTTATGCTGCGCACCTACGATCCTGAGGGCGAACTGCTCTGGAAGCTTGAATCGCATGCCTTCCTTGATACCTATGCTGTTGATCCGGCATACGACGGGGAAGTGATCTACGGCGTCGACGAAGTCTTCCAGTACGATCCCGAGAGCACTGACGTGGGCGATCATTGGTCGCTCAAGGCTATTACGCTCGATCATGTGACCCACGAGGACGATCCGCGATACGGCCCACGCGGTGATCGCTCCAGCACAGCAATTCTACGCCGCCCCGAAGGCCAGCGGCTGCTGTTTACCATCGGCCAGACTTCCGGCGGCTACGAGTTGTACACCTTCGAAGATGAAGACAGCTACATTGCCGAGCACGTCGAGTCCATCGGTGACGGCGGTTGGCCATGGTTCGTCGACGACGATTCGGGTATCTGGTTCGGTGGCGACGGCGGCAACGACCAGCAGATCGAGCATTATCCCTTCCAAGGGTGGGACAACGAGGGCCAGCCCGTGTACGACCTTGACAACCCCCGGACTTGGGACTGGCCCGAGAAATTCACCAAGATCGCTCGCGTGCTCTACGTACCCGAAACCGACACCATGTTCATTACGGGCTACACCGAAGACAAGCCTTCTGTCTCCTGGGGGCTGATTGGCAGCATCATGGTCCGCTACGACAACTGGCTGGAGACCGGTGGTGAACGGGCGTGGGTGACCGGCGAACTGCCCACGGATGACGAGGGATACCACCCCAAGTCGATCGACGTGGCGGGGGACTACCTTTTTACCGTCACCACCCGCTGGATGTACGGCCACGACGCATGTGTCGTCGTATGGGACAAGGCGACGGGGGAGCCCGTCGGCATCCTCTTTCCCAGCGCCCCTGTCGATGAACAGAGCGGCTGGATCGACATCTACAAGGGGCTCCAAGCCTTCCAGCGGGACAACGGCGACTACATGATCATCGTCGAAGAAAACGCCTTTGCGAAGAACATCATTTACCACTGGGATGGAGACGCGCATTGAATCTTCTCCCGCGAAGCTTGTGATGGATGAGCGCAGGCGCAATGTGAAACGCGGCGGATTGCGGCCCATGGCAAAAGGGCCTGCATTGGCGATGAGGACAAAAGGGAGGCCGGCAACGGACCGGCCGGACGAAGTCAACCAAGAACTATAGGCATCAGGAGTATTGAGAAATGAAAAACACATTGAATGTTAATCCGATGGGGATGATTGCGGCGGCCGTATTGGCGCTGGGGCTTACGATGCCCGCCCACGTTAACGCGCAGCCGGTCAAATTAATCATTGACACGGATTTCGGTCCGGACTGTGATGATGTAGGCGCACTGGCAATAGCTCATCACCTTATGGACGTTGGCGAAGCGGAAATCATTGGAGTTGTCACCTCAACCTACGGCCATCCCATCGTAGCGGCCATTGATGCGGTGAATCATTATTATGGCCGTCCAGACATTCCAATAGGCCATGTAGGAGAGGACGGCGTGGATCACGGTAGTCAATTTACGCCGTATCTTGCTGACACGGACAACTTTCCCAGTCAACAGACAAATGATTCCGTACCTCATTCGACACAGCTTTACCGCGAATTGCTGCACAACGCGGAAGAACCGGTCAATATTGCGGTGATAGGTTTTCAAAGCGCAATCTCTCATTTTCTCGATTCGGAAGCCGATCATGACGGGGACGGTATCCCTTACACCGGTCTGGAGCTGGCGGAAGAAAACGTGGAGAAACTGGTTCTTATGGCGGCCAACTTCGATGATCCAGGTCATTTGGAATGGAATGTTGAATGGGATGTGCCTGCCGCGCAGAACATTGCGAACAACTGGCCAGGGGAAATTGTTTATAGCGGTTTTGAAATCGGTATAGGGATTAACTCTGGAGAGCCACTGACTGATCCGAATGACAATCCCGTGGCAATGGCCTATAAAATGTATGAAGGCGCGGGGGGGACTGGTGAGATAGGCGATCGGCACAGCTGGGATCTTTGCGCGGTATTTATGGCGGTCTTGGGAACATATTATGATGGCGAACGCTTCTGGGAACTCAGTGATTACGGAACAGTCACGATTAATGACCAAGAACCGTATACCGAGTTTGACGCCCATGAAGGCGGGAGACACCGTTACAAGACCAGAACTGCCAAACACCCTAGAGACATCGGACCGGTTTTCGATCAATGGATGACGGCTCCCCCAGCCGGAGCGTCTACCGATACTCCCACGGCTTCAGCCGGTTCCGATCATATGGACTCCCAGACTGACGGGGAGGATTCTTAAGATTACCACGTCCGCCCACGCCGGAAGCCGCCGGCGTGGGCGTGCTTATTGTTGTCTTATAGGTCCGTCACCCTGAACCTCAATACCCGCTTTCCGCTTTCAAGGTTCCACACGTTGACGGCGCCGCCCCGGCAGCCCGTTACGAGCCGCCGGGAATCCGGAGAATACGCGAGGGTGTTTACAGCGCTCCAGTGGCCTTCGAACGTATGAACGCGTTCTCCGGTGGCGGTATC
>PUOI01000124.1 GCA_003552765.1 Candidatus Hydrogenedentota bacterium
ACGCCATGGTGTGTGAGTGGGGCATGAGCGAACTTGGCCCAGTCTCGTTTGGCGGCAGCAACGGCGAGGTGTTTTTGGGCCGGGATTTCGTCAAGGAGCGCAACTACAGCGAGGAAACCGCTTCGGCGGTCGATAAGACCGTGCATAAGCTGCTTGAGGACGCCTACAGCGACGTGAAGCAGATGATGATCGATCACAAGGCGATCCTGGTGGCGCTGGCGGAGGCCTTATACGAACGCGAGACGCTGGAGGCCCACGAAATCGACGAGATCATCACGGCCAACGGCGGTGAACACCTCCTGCCGCCGGCGCCCGCCAAGGACCAACACGTTCCGGGCAGACAAGACGAAGGGGTCACCGTATCTCCCCCGCCAGGAGGCGAGATGAGCGATGAAACCGGCGGCATGGAACCGGGAGACCCCGTTCCCGACGGTGTGTAACCCGGCTTTGGAAGAACCGGTCTTCCGCCTGGCGCGGCGGAGGACCGTGGTCATGGGCGTGCTTAATGTCACGCCCGATTCCTTTTTTGACGGCGGCCGTTTTCTTGAGACAGGCCCCGCGCGCGAACACGCCCAGCGCTTGGCGGACCACGGGGCGGACATCGTGGACATCGGGGGCGAATCGTCCCGTCCCGGCGCCGAGGCGGTGGAGCCCGAGCAAGAGCGAAGCCGGATTCTGCCGGTTATCGCGGCGCTCAAGGAGACCAGCGTCCGCATTTCAGTGGACACCTACCGGGCTGAATCGGCCCGTTGCGCGCTTGAAACCGGGGCTTGCATGATCAACGACATCACCGCCTTGCGCGGCGATCCCGCCATGGCGGAGGTCCTGGCCAGCGCGGGGCGTGAATGTGTCCTCATGCATATGCAGGGCGCTCCCAAGACCATGCAAGACGCACCGCGCTACGACGATGTGGTGGACGACATCCGGGCTTTCTTCGAGGAGCGTTTGGACTATGCCGTGCGCCAAGGAGTGGCGGAGGATCGCCTCTGGCTCGACCCCGGCTTTGGTTTCGGCAAGACCGTCCAGCACAATCTCCAGATCCTGCGGCGTCTCGGCGAGTTCAGGGGGTTGGGCCGGCCCCTCCTTGTGGGAACATCCAACAAGTCGACGATAGGCAAGGTGCTTGATGCGCCCCCGGATCAGCGGACCGTGGGCACGGCGGCCACGGTGGCCATCGCCATCGCCCACGGGGCCTCCGCCGTCCGGGTGCATGACGTGGAAACGATGGGGCGCGTCGCGCGCATGAGCGATGCAATTATGGGGAGAATGCACGATGAATGAACGGCTTTTTGGCACCGATGGGATACGGGGCGTCGCGAACGAGCACCCCATGACGGCGGATATGGCTTTGCGCCTTGGCCGCGCGGCCGGCCACGTCTTCCGCCGGGGCGACCGCCCGCACACCATTCTCATCGGCAAGGATACGCGCCAGTCCGGCTACATGTTCGAGAACGCCCTCACGGCGGGCCTGTGCAGCATGGGCGTGAATGTGCTGCTGGTGGGTCCGTTGCCCACGCCGGGCGTCTCGTACATCATGCGCAGCCTGCGCACCGATGCCGCCATCATGATCTCCGCCAGCCACAACCCGTTCCAGTACAACGGCATCAAGTTTTTCGGGCCGGACGGCTTCAAGCTGGACGATAAGCTGGAAGCCGAAATCGAGGCGCTTGTGATGGGCAATGAGATTGACCATTTCAAACCCGCGCCCGATGGCATCGGCTGGGCGAGGCGCATCGACGACGCCGCGGGCCGGTACATCGAGTTCGCCAAGGCCTCTTTCCCCCGCGACTTGCGTCTGGATGGGTTGCGCATCGTGGTGGACTGCGCCCACGGAGCCGCGTACAAGGTAGCCCCGAACGCGTTGGCCGAACTCGGCGCGGAGATCATCCCCGTCGGCGTCAACCCCAACGGCATCAACATCAACCATCGCTGCGGCTCCGTGCACCCCGAGGAAATGCGGGCCACGGTCATCCGCGAGCGGGCTGACTTGGGCGTGGCCTTTGACGGCGACGGAGACCGCGTGGTCATGGCCGACAACGACGGCCGGCTGCTCGACGGCAACGCCTTGCTCGCCGTTCTGGCCCGGGATCTCCTTGAGCGCGGCGCCTTGACGCATGACACCCTCGCCACCACCATCATGGCGAACGGCGGACTGCAGCGCGCCATCGCGCCGTGGAACGCGCAAATCGCGTGGACCAAAGTGGGCGATCGCCATGTGGTCGAGACCATGCGCGAGCATGGCTTGGTCCTGGGGGGCGAATCCTCGGGCCACATCGTGCTTCTTGAGCACAACACCACGGGCGACGCCCTGATCACCGCCCTTCAGGTTCTCGCCGCCATGTTGCGCAAGGCGCAGGGCTTGTCCGTGCTGGGCAGCGCCTATCAGCCGCTTCCCGAGGCGCACCGGACCGTGCCGTTGAACGGGAGGGCGAAGCCCGAGAAGGACGTATTGGACCAAATCAGCGAGCGCGCCATGGAGGAACTGGGCGGCAAGGGCCGCATCGTATTGCGGCCATCCGGCACGGAGCCGATTGTGCGGGTGATGGTGCAACACGACGACGGGCGGGTCGCGGAACAGTTGACGGAACGCATCGCCAACGAAATCGCCGCGCTGGGCGAACTCGCCGTCAAGGAAGGCTAAGCTGACCGACCAGCCACATACGAGGGGGAGCGATGGAAGCACAAGGCGTCAGCGTCGAACTCGGCGTAAACATAGACCATGTAGCCACGTTGCGCGAGGCCCGCAAAGGCATTGAGCCCGATGTGATTGCGGCGGCGAAGGTGTGCGAGTTGGCGGGCGCTCACCAAATCACGGTGCATCTGCGCCAGGATCGCCGCCACATCCAGGACCGCGACGTGGAACTGCTGGCGCAGGTCCTTAACGTCCGGCTAAACCTCGAGATGGCCGCCGTGGACGAAATCATCGGCATCGCCACCCGCATCAAACCGCACAGCGTCTGCCTCGTGCCGGAAAACCGCCAGGAGGTCACCACCGAGGGCGGCTTGGACGTATCCAGTCAGCAGGAACGGCTTACCGAGGTGGTCTCGCGGTTTCATGAGGCGGGCGTCAAGGTGAGCATGTTCATTGATCCCGAGAATGAGCAGGTCGACGCCTCGGCGGCCACCGGGGCGGACTTCGTCGAGTTGCACACCGGCGCCTACGCCAACGCGGATGAAGCCAGCGAAATGGACGAACTCAACCGGCTTGTCCAAGCCGCTGCGCACGCTATCGAGTCGGGCCTGGTCTTCAATGCGGGTCACGGGCTAACCGTCCGTAATCTCCGGCCCGTCGCCGCCATTAGCGGGCTCCATGAAGTCAACATCGGCCATTCCATCGTCTCCCGCGCGGTCTTCATAGGGCTTGAAGCGGCTGTGCGCGAGATGCTTGACATCCTACGTTCGGTTTCGGCGTAACGTCCGGCGGCCGGGTTCATGCTGGCGGAATGTTAGCGCACATCCCCTAAGCAACTTTTCCTTGTTTTACACACACATACAAGTTGCGATGTCTATCATGAGACGAGCGCGCCGGGGGCCGATGGAACTTATCGCCCCCGGCGGGGATAGGGCATATCTAATACCGTTGTTGGGGGAGCATCAACTCTAGGGCTAACCACCGGACCGCCCTGCGCCACAACGCTGTACTAGAACGCATAGGACTAACATCAACGCAACAAAGTCTTGACTTTTTTCGCTCTCTGTTGTACAGTCATAGCCTACATCCGCTAGTCCCTGCAGGGGAACACCAAGCTGCCCGCTCCTTCTGTGTTCACTATTTGCTCACTTTGGTATGGCTGGACTCAATTGGGGAACTGTACATACTAGAGTTACTGATCCCTTGCAGCGTTACTTCTGGAAGGCGACAGTTCTAAGGGGAGAAGCATATGACCTTACGGATTTCCACGGCGCTTAGCGTCTTTTCCGGGGCGCCGGATAGTTACTGCCTGGATGGATACCGCGATCCCTTGCGTTTGCCGGAACGGGTGGCGGCCATATCCAAGATCAAGGGCGTAAAGGGAATCGAAGTCTCACAACGGGAGTTGAGCGATGAGTTTCCGGTGAAGGAACTTAAGCGGGTCCTCAAGGAATACAACCTGAGCTGTTCCGCGGTCACTGCCGATATCGCTCAAGATCGCCGGTTTGCGCTGGGCGGCTTTGGCCACCAGCACGCCAAGACCCGCAACGCCTCGATTGATGAAGGCCGCAAGGCGGTTGACATCGCCCGGCAGGTGGGCACGGCCGACGTGACGTTGCGGCTGTATAGCGATGGGTTCGACTATCCCTTCCAGGTGGATTACGCCACCCACTGGAACACGGTGATTTCCAGCATCAAGACCATCGCCAAATACGCCTCATCGGACATCAATGTCGCCATCTGCTACAAACCAAGGGAACCACGCAAATACCTCACGGTGAGTTCCGTTGGCAAGGCGCTCTCGTTGTGTCAAGAAATCGCGATGAAAAACGTAGGGGTTGCGCTGGATTTCTCCAACGCCATGATGGCGGGCGAGAACCCGGCGGAGTCCATCGCGTTCCTGGCGCGGGCCAATAAGCTGTTTCAGGTGTACTTCAGCGATAGTTACGGACTTTGGGAGGATGTGCTTCTCCCGGGCAGCGTCCATATGTGGGAGACCATGGAAGCCTTGCAACAACTCAAGAACAGCAAGTACAAGGGCTTCTGCACGCTCAACATGATGCCCCGGCGGATGGACCCCGCCCATGCCTGCCAGATTGCGGTGGGCAATCTCTCCATTTTTTGGAAGAAATTAGAAAAACTCGACAGCGCGGAGCTTAAGAAGGCCCAAAAGACACTGGATGCCGTGGAAAGCCAAAAGATCGTGCGGCGGATTATGCTCCAGAGTTGAGCGAGGCCTCACCAGATGATGGCTAAGACGCGCCGCGGACGGGACCTCCTTCCTTTCCGCGGCGCGTATTCTGTGCGGGAACGGCGTCATCGCCCCAAGGGGGAAGGAATTGGCTTTCGCTGAGCAGTGGGATAGCATGTATAATAGATATGAGCTAGTAAACCGAAGGTCCCGGCGTGGCGCGGCGGGGTTGCCGCGAACCTGAAGCGGGGCCACGAAAGGAGGTCCGTATTCGCGTCACAGGTAATACCAGCGGATTAAAGGCGTCCCCCTTGCGCCGGCTCGAGAAATTGGCCAACCGGCGCAGCAAGGCGGACAGCATCGTGGCGCCCGAACTGGCGCGGGCGCTCACGGAAGTTTCCCGTGAGATTCAACGCCAGGTAGGCATACTCATCGACCGCCGGGGGCATATTCGGGTGGTGATGGTCGGGGACGCCCGGTCGGTGTTCATCCCCGATCTATCCGCCTACCGGCGCGGGCGCGATCGCCTGTTGGGCTTGCGCCTGGTCCACACCCA
>PUOI01000084.1 GCA_003552765.1 Candidatus Hydrogenedentota bacterium
CGTTGCTGATGCAATACAGCACATGATTGTAATCGAGCGATATGGACAGCAGCTTTTCCACCATCGCCTCTTGGTAGGCCAACACTTCGGGCACATCGTCCAGTTCGGGAATGGTCCGGAAGATGGGGTAGCCGCTCACCACCTCTTCCGGAATGCCGGTTTCCTCGCTGGTGTAGTTCACGTTGTTCTTCGGATTGAACGGATGAGCCGCCCATCCCTCGGCCTCGTACGCGCCGCCGCCCCAGATCTCCGCGTAGTCCCATCGGTCCCAGACCTCGATTTGGACAATGATGTCGCGCTCGGCGGTCATCTCCAGAAAATCACGGAACCTCCGCCAGAACTCATCGTCAAAGCGATCCAGGTCATAGAGCCCGCTCTCTTCGTCGAAGTGGAACGCATAGGGATTGTCGTTGTTGTAGAAATCGCTAACGGGATCCACACGATCGCGGCTGGACATCGTGTTGCGGACGTAGTTGCCGCCAACCGAGACCAGCAAGTCGAGGTGCGCCTCCAACCCGTCCGGCCCCAGATCGGGATGGTTGAACAGATTGTCCTGGTTGGTCCCCCCCAGCAGAAGCACCGGTTCGCCCTTGTACTGCCAATAGGTGGGATTGTTTTCGTAGGGCTGGATGCGGTCCTCGTCCGCCATGGCGTCCGGCATCGCCACGCACGCCAGAGCCACGCCAATAATTGCCCCCATGCAGTAGTTTCGTTTGTGCCTTTTCATCGCAGCATATCCTCCTTTGTCAAAACGGATGCCTCCAAATAGATGCCCGAAGCCGCCCAGCGGCGAGGCCGAAAGCGGCCGTCTGGCGAAGAAATTGACGTCTGTTTGGCCGTTGTAACATGGTAATTTTCCTTGTTTTTGTCGGCGGAAGCAAGAGCTTCAGCTACTGGTTACCGAACGCCGGCGCCTCCACTTCAAGCCGCCCCCTGGCGTCTGCAGTTGCAGCACCCTGTCAACCAACTCGACGGACGGTGACTTGATTACCGCCTCACCCCTGGGGAAATCGCTGTCGATCGGAACCACGGCGCCGTTAACGGTGCTGTCTGGCCTAACCAGAACCCGTGTTGTCGTCGCCTGGTAGTCCGGCGGGTTCCACGTTGCCGTAATGGCATCGCCCCTAACCACTGTCAGGATCATGCATAGGGCCGGGTTTCACTTTCAATTCGCCCACGGTGGGCATGGTGAGCAGGCCCGCCATGGACCATGCGTGGATATGGCTGAAACCCATGATGTTGTCGAGATGCGGGTCGAAGCCTCCCTTGTACCAACCGGTGCGGTCGAGGCTATCCGGGCCGAGCGCCACCAAGCCGAAGGGAGTTGTGGCGCCTGGGAACAACATCCAACGCTTGGATTCTATTGCAGTGCCGATTTTCGGATCCACGGAATCCACGGGTTCCTTCGCGTGGATGAGGTTTGCGGTTGAAACGAGGCATAGGACCCCGGCAAGGAGGATCCGCACAGAGAAAGAAGCTCTTGTTTTCACGGTGCTCTATTCCTCAGTTACCTGGAAAGTGAAAGGAATTCACTTGCTTCATTGTCGCAGCACCCGACCGATGGCGTCCAAGCGCTTGGTGTCGGGTCCTTCCGCTGCCCAAGTAGGGCACAGCCAGCCACCTTCGTCATGCTCGTTCCATGCGTAGACGATGACGGTTCCAGCCTCGCAGATGGTGGGGTTGGCGCGCACGAAGTCGATTGCCCGGGCGAGGTGGGTGGCTATCTCGTCGGGGGTTGCCACCGACGGGAAGACTTCCTGGTTATGGTAGCTAGCGTTCCGTTCCCACGATACCGGGTTCAGCTTGCGCGGCTCCTTGTGCCAACCGGTCGTGACCAGCGGTATATAGGGAACTTCTGCCGTGGCCGCCCTATCCCACGCCCCCTCGGCGCGCTGCACGAGCCGTGCGAAGGCCGGATCGTTGCTGGCGACGGCGTAGCCCGAGACTGCGTCGAAGCCGAGCGGAGCCGTCCTGGCGCGGTCGGCGGCCGGATTCCAGCCCATGTAAACCATGTAGGGCTCGGGGCCTTGCTCCGAGGCCAGCTTGCGGAATTCGGCGACCCGCCCCGCCAGCTTGGGTTCATCGAGATCTACACTGAACAGGTAGACCAGTGGCCGTCCTCCGGCGACGGAGTGATAGCCCGGCTCTCTGAGCAGGGCGAGGGCGCGATCGCGTTCGTGCGGCCACACATCATCAGGAACTTTGAAGCTGTTGTGCAGGATCAGGCAGAAGTCGAGGCGCTGGCGATCCGTACTGGAGAGATAGTGCCGCAACGACACGCTCATCGTATCAGCATCGGGATAGAGCAAGAAGGCCCAGTAATCAAGACCAGCTTCGGCGGCATATGCGATCTCCTGGTCCATCACCGATTGGCGCCCGCCATCAATGCGCACTGTCCCGTCCGGTCGCACCTCAGCGAACCAGGGCAGGCGGGAGCGGAACTGCTCGGGAGCCAGCGTGCGTTCGACCTGGTCGGTGACCGAACCGCCGGTCCAGGCATCCCAGCGGATCGCGCCGACGCTTGGGCGCTCGGCGGCAGGGAAGGCGCCGGGCGCCTCCTGGGTAGACAGGTCTTGTGCAGCGGCCAAGCCTGGCAGCAGGCTAGCAATGAGGCCGCAAATTAGCACGACCGCGGCCGTCTGGCGAATAAACTGACGTCGGGTTGACATGGTATTTCTCCTTGTTTGAATTGCTTGCGCCACATGAGCGCCAGCGGTTTTTCTTGTTCACCTTTCACGCCATAACTGCTAGACATTCGCTTCTCCACCCTGCCGTGCCGTCACCGCGCATCGGCCCAGGGCGAGAACTTCAACTACTGTTTGCTGAACTCCGGCGCCTCCACTTCAAGCCGGCCCGCCGGCGTCTGCAGTTGCAGCACCCTGTCAACCAACTCGACGGACGGTGACTTGATTACCGCCTCACCCCTGGGGAAATCGCTGTCGATGGGAACCTCGTCGCCGTTGACTGTGATGTCTGGCCGCACCAGCACCCGCTCTTCTTCAGCGTCATAGTTCGGCGGGTTCCACGCCGCCGTAAGGGTATCACCCTTCACGTTTGTGTATGCCACGGAGAGATCTTCCCAATCCACGGCGGGCGGGTTATCCTTCACTGCTGTCTGGAACGCCTCGAACGTGGCGAATTCCTCCTCCGTCGCGATGTCGAAGACGTAGCCAGTCTGTGCAGACGCGCTGCGGATCACATCGAACTCTCCAGCCTCGGCGTAATCGCTGTCTATGGTGTAGTCCTCTAGCGGACGGATGGCGATGTAGACGGCGCCTTCCCGCAGAAAGATCCAGCCGTCCGCCTCGGTCTGTTGGCCGATGGACTTTGGATAGCGCACGAGCGCTTCCTGGATTAGGTTGTCGAAGTGGTCATCGCGGTATTCCTGCCAGTCCGATCTGCCGCGGCCGGCCCACGGATCTTCGTTGGGGATGTTGAAGAGAACGATCGCCGTGCCCTTATGCTGCGCCATCTGCATGAACGGCGAATTCAACCCTTGCCAGGTGCGGTCATTGCTGCGCCAGTAGGGATGGTAGCACTCGATGTAGTTGTACTTATCCGGACTCTTATAAACAAGGCCGAACGCGTTGTAATCAACATAGAACTGGTCCGGATAATACCTGAAGTACCCGCTCCCCATGGCGTAGAGCGTGTCGCGGTAGACGTAGCGCACGCACGTCCCTGGCGTTCCGGTCCCCCAATGGCCGCGGCTGGGTCCCATGTTGGCGTGGCGGAAACTGGGCGCCGATGCCGTAAGCTCGTAGGGAACCGTCTCCCCCCGCGCGAGACTATTGATGGCGGCGGGAGGCCTCCAATCGGAAACGGCCGCGTAGACGACGTATTGGTTTTCCCCAAGTCGGACGAAGTCTTGGCCCACCGGAATCCGGTTCTGTACATCGGCCCAGTAGAGCCAGTAGATCCACTGCAACGTGGGGCCAACCGTACCGGGCGTGTGCGTGTTCACCTGCCACGCGTTCTGGCGGTTGTAGGGCGGGATGACAATCCCCTCGAAGTGGTTGGCCGCTATATTGGTGACGTGGAAGTGGAGCGCCGCGTCGGCCGCGCTTTTTATCTCGGGGTCCGTGGCGCAGTCGTACAGCGCGTAGTACGGAAACAGGTGAACCGCCGCGTAGGTCGTCGAGAGATTCTCTTCGTACCCCCTGTCGTACAGGCTGCCAATGACCGAGAGCAATCGCTCGCGGGCCGTCTCCATGACCTCATCGCTGGTGTGCGCGCCCCGCACCCACCCGCTCTCGCCGGGCCAATACTGGGCGAAGAGATAGGCGGCGACGCACTTCATCATGGCGTGATTCTCGGTTCCGTGTCCCAGGAGATCGCTGAAGTCCTTGATCTTGGTCTTCAGCCCGTCAAGCTGTTCCGAAGTGAACTGGTCCCAGTACTTGCCGAGCACCCAGGCCACGCCAGGGTAGGAGAACTGCTGGCCGTTGCTTCCCTCGGGCACATTGTCATAGAAACCGGCGATATAGGAGATCACCTCCTCGTCGCCGGGGTTCAGCGCGAGACGCGCCAAGGCCACCGCGGCCCCGAACTTGGCGTTGGGGCCATCCATGTGGCCGCGGAACTGCCCGGTCAGCCAAGCAGCGCGCGCCTCCAGGGTAGACAGGTCCTGCTCGGCGGCGGCGCTCGTCAGCAAGCCACTCGGCAACAGGCCAGCGGCGAGACCGAAAGCGGCTGTTTGGCAAAGAAATTGGCGTCTATTTGGCCGCTGTGACATGGTCATTCTCCTTGTTTGAATTGCTGGCGCCACATGGGCGCCAGCGGTTTACTCGTTCACGTTTCACGCCTTAACTGCTGGACATTTCAGTCTCAATCCTGCCCGCACCGCGCATCGGCTTGGGAAGCAAGCAATGCTGATTGCTGAGCGCCGGGTACTGCGGCCGGGTCAGCGTGCGGGGCGGATCTCGAGGTTGTCCAGGAAGAACTCACTCGTGTCCGTGGCCATGCTCGAGATGCCGAACCACTGGAAGCGGCGGAAATCGTCGCTCTGGAACGGCACATCCTCGAAGCGCTGCGGCTCCTCGCCCGACAGTGTGACAGTGAGGCCGTAGCTGCCGGTGCTGCCGGTGCTGCCGGAACCAAGCGTTGCGCGGATTTCGATACCGATCCACTCGCCGGTTGGCAGTTGCATGAGCACGTCCCCATCGGAGGCGCGCAGGTCGCCGTTGGGGGCGACGGTGAGCCGCGGGCCGGTGCGGTAGGGGCTGGCGGCGTCGCGCCATTCGGCGAACAGCTCGGCGTCATCTTCGAGGCGGAGGGCGAAGCGGGAGACCGCCTCACCGCTGCGCAGGTCGAGGGTGTAGAACATGTGCGGATGCCAGCTCTGAGCGAGGCCGGGCGCGTCGAGGAAGCGCAGGC
>PUOI01000617.1 GCA_003552765.1 Candidatus Hydrogenedentota bacterium
ATGAGATGCGGCTGCGCACCACGGAGACCAACAGCAACGGACTTCCGGGCTTGGACACAAGCGGCGATGAGTACGTTTCCGTGGGGGCGGCGCGCACGCTGGACCGGGACCAGGCCGCGATCTTCGTCACCCATGGCGGTCTGCTTGACGTGGACATGGACCAGCTCCAAGACGGACTGGAGGCGCAATGGTTCGCGCCCCGCACGGCGGAACGCCAAGACGCTGAACCCAATGAGAACGGCTTGTTCCAGCCGCCTTCCAGCGACGACTGGCTGCTGCTGCTGCAATAACCGCCGGTACCGGCGCGTCCGCTGCTTCCTCCCCGGAACGGCGGACGCGCCTCACAAAACCCACGCAACAAGGAGGTATCCCATGCGCTTTGCCACATCCATTCTCATAGCGGCTACGCTGGGTTGTGCTTTCGTCTGGCTCTCAAGCGACGCGCGCGCCGAAGACCGCATCAAACCCTACGGGGAAAACCCCTTCTACTGGCAATACCAGGGAGAGTCCGTGCTGCTGTTGGGCGGGAGTTGGCAAGATAATCTGTTCAACCATCCCGATGGTCTGGAGGAGCACCTCGATACGTTGGCCGAGGCGGGCGGCAATTACGTCCGGAACACCATGAGCACAAGAGAACCGGGAAACCTGTGGCCTTTTGTCGAGGTGGAGGATGGCCTGTTCGATCTCGACCAATTGAACGAGCCGTACTGGGAGCGTTTCGAGGCTTTTCTCGACCTCACCCTTGAACGGGACATCATCGTCCAAATCGAAGTGTGGGATCCCCATGATTACCACGCCGACCCGAATATCGGTTGGCGTGTCAACCCGTTTAACCCCGTGAACAACGTCAACTATACCGCCGGGGAATCCGGGTTGCCGGAGACGGTGGACCACCGGCCCGGTCCGGAGCCGACGCCGCATCCGATGTGGCGCACCCCGCCAACCCTCGACGACAATCCGCTGGTGCTCGGTTATCAGAAGGCCATCGTCGACCGGATGTTGGACATCGCCATGCCCTATCCGCATGTCCTCTACTGCATGAGCAACGAGATGGGCGAGCGGCATGAGTGGAGCGACTACTGGGCGGCGCACATTCACGCACGCGCCAGCGATGCCGGGTTCGAGGTCTATGTTTCCGACATGCGGCGCAACGAAGATGTCTCGCACCCCGATCACCGCCACATGTACTCCAAGCCGGATCTCTACACGTTCGTGGACGTGTCCCAAAACAACACCCACAGCGGCCAGCTTCACTTCGACCGCATCCAGTTTGTCCGGGACCAGTTGAAGAACCATGGTGTCCGGCCCATCAACCACAACAAGATCTACAGCATCCGGGGCGGCCACTCCGAGGCCATCCAACGGTTCTTCCGTATCGTGTTTGGCGGCGGGGCCAGCGCCCGGTTTCACCGGCCCTATCCCATCGAGGATGCCGGGCAAATGTACGCCGAGACCCGCTGGGGGCTGGGACTCCATCCAACGGCCCAGCAGGCGATCCGGAGCGCGCGGATGGCGGCCGATGCGTTCCCCCTGGTCAACACGGAGCCCCGGAACGACTTGCTCGAAGACCGCGAACCCAACGAGGCTTATTGCCTTGCCCAGCCGGGCGAAGCCTATGCCGTGTATTTCCCCAATGGCGGACAGGTTACGCTCGATGTCTCGGCGGCGCAGGGCAGACCGCTCGATGTCCGCTGGCTCGACATCAGCCATAGCGAATGGCGGGAGGCGCGGAACATAGATGCGGCTGAGACGCTGGAACTGACAGCCCCAAGCGAGGATCATTGGGCGGTGCTCATATTAGTCCGTCAATAGTTATTTCGTGATGATGGACGTGTCGCCCGCCACGGCGAACCTGTTTCCCGCAATAAAGGAGCATTAGAATGAAACCCATGGCAATCCGAGCGCTCTTCAGCGGCTTCCTGGCGGCCGGCCTCTTTGTTTCGAACGTCTTGGCTGACGAGGATCCCTACTCTCGCCACGGCCTCGACATCCCCGTTGAGGGCACGGAGCGGGCGGTAGGTGTGGACGACGTGGCCTGGCCGGAGAACTTCCGGCCGACGGATGCCGAGGGCTGGTCGACCTTTTCCGCCACGCCCGACACCCGCATACTGTACGTCTCGTCGTCCGAGGGCGACGACGAGACTGCCGTCATCCATGAACCCGGGGACGATGCCGTGGGACCCGATCCCTTCGCCCCCGAGGGCGCCGTCAAGCCGTTCGCAGACATCAATACCGCCCTGGAGCAGCAGCGCGAGGAAATGCCCGATTGGATCCTACTGAAACGCGGCGACACCTGGGAGGGGCCGATCATCGAGCAACAACTGCCACCGGGCAAGTCGGGCGACGAGCCGCGCTTGATCGGTGCCTACGGCCCGCTGGAACAGCCCCGGCCCCAAATCACCGGCAGGGGGACCGGCTTCAGACTCGGCGGCCCGCACCAGGGAACGCAGCACGTCGCTATTGTCGGAATCGAGTTCTACAACAGTTGGAAAGACCCGGAGCATCCCGACTGGAACGTCGACGTGGAACGGCTCCAGGGACCGGACGGCGAAGAATACGAACGGGAACTCCGGGGACCGCACCCCTCGGGCATCGGGTGGGGGAACGCCGACCGGCGCGGTCCTCCCATGGAGAACGTGCTGATCGAGGATTGCTATCTGCGATTCTGTCCCATCTCCGGCACCAACTTCGGGGCAGACATGAAGAACTTCGTGGTGCGCCGCAACGTGGTTGTCGATCACTATCCGCTCCGGGGGCACACGATGGGCTTCTGGAATTCGGGAGGCAGCCTGCGGCTGGAGGAGAACATCGTCGACCACTGCGGCTGGTATAAGCAGCGGGGGCAGGAGCCGAGGATCGGCTGGGCCAATCCGCTCAGCCACAACCTCTACTACTCGAAGTGCTGGAACACGGCGCTGGTCCGGAACCTCTGGCTGCGCAGCGCGTCGATCGGCAACAAGTTCCGCGCCGACGACCTGCGTTCTCTCGGGAATCTGCTCCTGGATGACAATCTGTTCGTCGACGGCGAACTCGGGCCGGGCATCAGCGGCAATTACCCGGGGCCTTATCGCAACGTCAACGTGAACCTGGTGAACAACGTGCTCTCCGACATCGGCCGGTCCCGGCCCACCGACCGGCACTTGGCGTGGTACTTTCCGCTGGCCGATTGGGACGGCGGCAACATCGCCAACAACCTCCTCGTTCGCCAGAATCATCCGGACATCGGCAACGCCTACGGAATCCAGATGGAGGCGACCGAGCGGCGCCACGACCAAGAGACCGGCGAACCGATTACCGAAGGCCGGGGCAGCCTGCAAGGAAAGACCCGGAACGTGAACATCTTCCGCAACGTGGTCCACGGCGTCCGGATGTCGGAGCACAACGCTCCCCTAAAGCTTCTGTCGCATGGCGACGGAGGCTTCGAGAACGTTCGCGTCTACGACAACGAGTTCCAAAGTCAGGTGTACCCCAATACGCTGGCTGTGGCCGAGACGTTCGATGGAGTGACGTTCGAGAACAACACCTGGTACAGCGTCACGGAGGACGAGCCTTTCCGGATCGGTCTCGGAGATTCCCAGAACGCGCTCTCGTTCCAGGAGTGGGTTGAGGCATCCGGCGAGCGCGGCGCGGAATACCGCGAGATCGACTATCCCGACGCCGAGCGCAGCATCGAAAACTACATGCGAAAGCTCGGCTACGAAGGAACGGACGACGAACTGTACGAGCGGTTCTTCGCCGAGGCGCGCACGATGCGCCGCGGCGCATGGCGCGAGGAGTTCACGGCCCGCGCGATCAACGATTACTTCCGCGAGGGCTTCGGGGCACAGTACCTCCCCCTGGAGGAACTCCCCGCGGTTCAATCCGGACCTTTCCGGCCGGAGTTCAGCTACCGCCAGTACATCTCCGAAGACTAGCCTGAATTGGCCGCCACGGAGTGAGGCCAAAACCAGGAGGCCCGTTGGCGGCGGGCGGGCCGTTTTGGTAAATTCTTTGACCTAAAGGGGACGATCCCCATTAGAAATCCAACAAAAACAGAAAGGAAAAAAAGTATGCGCTATCAATCTTCACCACGGAACGTTACTGGAAAAATGGGCGGCCGTCTGGCCTGGGGCGCCATGGCGATAGTTGCCGTGGTGGGGCTGCTTCTCGCGGCGGCTGGCCACGCGGACGATGACCGGATTCGCGTCATCCTGGACACGGACGCCAACAACGAAATCGACGACCAGCACGCCATCGCGTACACGCTCTTCAACCGCGACGTATTCGACGTGGAAGGCATCACGGTGAATGCGACGCACGGCGGCGGCCCCGTGCAAAACCATTACGACGAGGCCGAGCGCATCGTGACCCTGTGCGGCCTTGAAGACGTGATTGACGTGTATTTGGGCGCGGACGGAGACTTCGAGGATATCCGGCCCAACCTTGACGATCCGGACTTCGACGGGCATGAAGCCGTCGATTTCATCATCGAGCGCGCGTTGGCCGATGACGACCGGGAACTTGTGCTGCTACCCATCGGCAAACTGACCAATATTGCGCTGGCTCTCGAAAAGGAGCCCGCCATCGCCGACAACGTCCGTATTGTGTGGCTCGGGTCCAACTACCCGAGCACCGGCGAATACAACAAGGAAAACGATCGCGGATCCGCGCGGTACCTGATGGATGCGGACGTCCATTTCGAGATCGCCACGGTGCGCTACGGCCAACCATCCGGCACCGACGCAGTCCGCGCCACGCTGGAAGACATCCGGGAGATCATGCCCGGCATTGGACCGAGGATAGACGACCCGATTACCGGCCGGCATGGCGGGGAATTCGACACATGGGGCGACTATTCCGTCAACCTCTTCGAGAACTACCCCATGGTGGGCGATCCTCCCGCGCGGCCCCTGTTCGATATGGCGGCGGTCGCCATCGTGAAGAACCCGGACTGGGCGGAGTCCACCACCATGCCCGCGCCACTGCTGGAGGATAACGGCTGGGTGGAGCGCCCGGACAATCCGCGGGAAATCATCCTGTGGGAGCACTTTGATCGCGAGGCCATCATGGCCGATTTCTACGCCCCGCCCGATCTGGATGCCGGCGATCCCACTCATCTCGATGTCCGTTTGGTTTTGCATGGAAGAACACCCACCTTGGCTGCGGGGTCTGAAGTGCGGGTCGACGCCTGGCTACGGGACGAGGACGGAAAGGCCGTGGAGGAATCCGGCCGCACGGTGAACTGGAGCGCGGCAAACGGAGGCAGTTTCTCTTCCTCCCAGACGTCGACCGATGAGTATGGCCGGGCCTCGGTGACCTTCACGGTTTCCTCCGAAGCCGAGGTGGAGCACGTGATCACGGCGGTCGATGACGCGGATGATACGCTCACCGGGG
>PUOI01000483.1 GCA_003552765.1 Candidatus Hydrogenedentota bacterium
CCACCGCCCCTTTTTTCCGTCCCTTCAGGACGGACATGCGGGGGGGACGTCCACCCTGGGGCTGCGCTTCGCTTGCCCCACGCTACTTGCTATCGCGCCTCCGGCGCGTCTTTCGCCCACCACTCTGCGTCAAGCGCGTTTTATCTGAGCTGTTCCCATGATCCATGTGTGATAACAACTTACACCCAACCTTCAGGCCGGAACTACGGTCTATCGAGTGAGCGGCCGTCAAGGCCATGAATCGTATGGCCTCATAGGCCAATGCCCGCAGCCTAGACGAAAAGAACCGCGCTCCGGGTTGTGAAGTGACCCGGAGCGCGGGATGAGATGTCACGGCGCGGCTGTTAGCGCGAAGGGATTAAAGCTGCCCGGGCGCTCCCTCGGCTTCTTGCTGTTGCTGCAGTTGTTGCTGCTCCCATTGTTGCTCCTCGACATCCGCTTCGTTCAAGGCCTCCTGGACTTCGTCCAGCAGCTCTTCTTGATCGCTGGCGAAGGCGTCGTCTTCCTCCACCGGGATCTCTTGGGCGATGTCCTGCGCCAAGCGATAGTAATCCCGGGCCGCATCGAAGTTCTGCGCATCAACGGCATCGCGTCCGTCGGCCAGCGCCTCATAGGCATCGTCGAGCAGGCGCTCCACGCCCCGGCGCACGGCCACCTCGATTTCCCTGAGCCGGTCTTGCGCCTGGTTGTGGTGATCCGGGAAATCGTCATCGACCGAGTCGTACAGTTCACGTGCCCGGAAGAATGCCGAGAAGGCGGCGCCGTAGTCGCCCGCGTCCAGATCGGAGCGGGCCTCCTGGAGCACGCTTTCGGCGCCGGACATGATTTGCGTGACCATGCGGAGCTGCTCCCTGCGCTCCTGTATCATGGCGTTTACCTCCCCCATCAGCTCCGGGGCTTCATCGTCGCGCGGATCGTACTGAAGCACCCTGCGGAACGCCCATTGCGCCTCGTCAAGGGCGTCCTCGCGTTGATCGGGCTGTCTTTCTGCGGTGGCCAATGCATCCAAGCCCACGTCCATGAAATGGCCCGCGAGCTTTTGCGCAACCCTGCGGCGATCCGCGCCGTCCAAGTTCAACGCATATTCCCATTCGCGCACGGCCCGCTCGTGGTCGCCAAATCGGTAAAACGCATCGCCGATCTCTTCAAAGGGCGCATACAACCCTGGATTAACGCGCTCGAATTTCCTATAGGCCCGGTCGGCCGCGCGCCGGCTACCGCGAACGTTCAGCACATACTCAATCTCGTCAGTGTAGAACCATGCCAATTCTTCCGCTGAGGCGGGTTGTCCTTCCAATGGCGGGTCGCGGCGCAAGACCGTGTGCCACGCATCCGCCACTGCCTCAATGGACGAACTGAACAAGCGCGGCGCCGCGTTGGACAAATACCCATCGTAGCCGCGTCTTTGCCGGTAATCGCTGGCGATGACTTGCATGGCTTGCTGGTGAAAAGCTCGTTGATGCCGGAAGTATTCGGTGGGAACCTCTATTGGCATCCGCCCTTGCCGGCGGGCTTGAAACGAAAATTCGCGAAGGCGTTCCTCGACGTCCTGATTGATTTGTTGCGACAAATTCTCCTCGGCTTCCGTCCTCGGAAAACCGTAAGGGAACATCAGATTTGCCACGAGAGAGCCCAGTGTTCCCATGCGATAGGCGAAATAACTGCCCGTTCCTTCCTCCTTCGCGGCTCGGAGAAGATGGATCTGGCGTTGGACTTCCGCGATGGCCCTCTCCTCGGACAAGGGGGGCGAAACCTCGCGTACAGCGTCCAAGCCTGCCTGGGCTCCGCGAACGACATCGCCATCGTAGATCTGGGCGCCTGGTCTATACGTGTCGTCATGGCCCAAGGAGCGGAACGCTTCGGAATGAACGCGCCGCGTCATGTGGATGCCCGTGCTAATGATGGCTCTCTTCGCGTTCGGCCCCCACGCCAAGGCCTCAGAAGCTGGAAACAGGGCCAGCAAGGTTACCACGGTCATCGTGCGTAAAACCGTCTTTCTTTTCATTACCCACCTCACTCAGTTGCGGTTGTATGGCTGGTTCCGCCCCATATGGGAACAACTCTTGCCGCGGGCTCACATCGGCTACGAGGACCCGCCTTCTCCTGTGAATTGACACACTGCCCGGCCCGCGCTTTGAAGGGCCACACAGCGCGTCTTCCACCCCGCGCCATTATACACGTTTACCCCTATGCACTCCACTACTCCCCGGTATTTCAAGTGGAAGGATGGCGCGTAAGGTAGCAGCGGATGGTGGCGAGTGTCAATACAACGCACCCTCGGACGGCGCAATGGACCTTCCCTTTTGCCGGGGGCAACCGCCCTGGAAGCCGCTGGACTCCGGGACCGTCCGGCGCTGTTTTTTTGCCAGATGCGGCCCCAATTCTATATTATGGCGGCGCTCCGGGCGCTGGGGTTGTTCTGCGTGGGCCCGGAGCGATTTGCGGTTTTCGCGGCGCCATCAATCTTCACTTCCCACCGTTACCATAAGGATCCTTTACGAATGAGCGAATTGCGTCTTAACAAGTTGCCAAACTACACCGAGTTCCCCGGACCGGTCGTCTTACTCATTATGGATGGCGTGGGCCTCGGCAAACGCGATGAGAGTGACGGCGTGTACCTCGCGCACACGCCGATCATCGACTCGCTTCTCGAAGAGCCCTTGTACACCCAGCTCAAGGCCCACGGCACGGCCGTCGGCATGCCATCGGATGACGAGATGGGCAACTCGGAAGTGGGCCACAACGCCCTCGGGGCTGGGCGCGTGTTTGCGCAAGGGGCCAAACGGGTGAACCACGCCTTCGAAAGCGGGGAGATCTTCGAGGACGAGGTCTGGAAGAACGTCATGGCCCAAGCCGAACAAGGCGGAACGGTCCACTTCATCGGGTTGTTGTCGGACGGTCTCGTCCATAGTCATATCGACCACCTCTTCAAACTCCTTGACCGGTGCGCGCAGGAAGGCGTCAAACGCGTCCGGGTTCATGCGCTGTTGGACGGGCGCGACGTGGGCGAGCGGAGCGCGTTGACCTACACCAAGCCGCTCGAAGAGAAACTCGCCGCGTTAAGCACCGACGGAAGGGATTACCGGACGGCTTCCGGCGGCGGCCGCATGATCACCACGATGGATCGCTACGAGGCGAACTGGGCGATCGTTGAGCGGGGTTGGAAGGCCCATGTGTTGGGCGATGCCCGGCCGTTTTCATCGGCGAGCGAGGCGGTCCAGACCATGTACGACGAGAACCCTGACATTACCGACCAATACCTCGACAGTTTCGTCATCGCCGAGAACGGCAAGCCCGTGGGAACCATCGAGGATGGCGACGCCGTGGTGTTCTTCAACTACCGGGGCGACCGGGCCATTGAGATTTCCCGCGCATTCGAGGAAGAAGACTTCGACAAGTTTGACCGCGTGCGTCATCCCAAGGTTTACTATGCCGGGATGATGCAATACGACGGCGACACCGGCATTCCCAAGAATTTCCTCGTGGCTCCGCCCGTGGCGGATCGCACCGTCGCCATGTACATGTGCGCGCAAGGAACCACCAGCTACGCCATCTCCGAGACGCAGAAGTTCGGTCACGTCACCTATTTCTGGAACGGGAACAATTCCGGTTATGTGGACAAGAACCTGGAGAAATACGTCGAGATTCCTAGCGATGACGTACCCTTTGACCAACGGCCGTGGATGAAGGCGGCGGAGATCACCGACGCCACGATGGAAGCCGTCAAGAGCGGTGCCTACAAATTCATCCGCGTGAATTATCCCAACGGCGATATGGTGGGGCATACCGGCGTGCCCATCGCCGTGCGGATTTCCGTGGAGACGGTCGACCTGTGTTTGCGGCGGCTGTTGCCCGTCATCAAGGCGCAACAGGGCGTGGCGGTTATAACGGCGGACCACGGCAACGCCGACCTGATGTTCACGGAGAAGAAAGGCAAACGCGAACCCATGGTGGCGCACACGCTGAACCCGGTGCCGTTCACCATTCTCGATTATTCGGGTGTGAACAAGATCCACATGCGCGATGATGTGGATACCCCTGGTCTAAGCAATGTCGCCGCCACGCTCCTTAATCTGCTTGGCTACGAGAAGCCCGAGCAGTATGATGAGTCGCTGATTCATATAGGGTAAGACTTGTCGGGGCGCGATAGTATTCCCGCGGCGCTGGCATTTTGCAGGTAATTGCACGCCAAGATGCCGGCGCCGCCAAATGGACTCATAAGCCAGATGTACACCTTCTACGAGTTCTTCGCGGGCGGCGGTATGGTCCGCGCGGCCCTGGGGAGCAAATGGGATTGCGTGTTTGCCAATGACAACGATCCCCACAAGACCGCCGCCTACCGCAGCAATTGGGGCGGGGAGTGCTTGCTTGAAGGTGATATAGGGGATGTAAGCGCTCGCGATCTTCCCGGCGCCGCGGATCTCGCCTGGGCCTCATTTCCGTGTCAGGACTTGTCCTTGGCCGGCGTGGGAGCGGGACTAAACGGCGCGCGTTCCAGCACCTACTGGCCGTTCTGGGAACTCGTGCGCGAACTTCGAGCCGAAGACCGCGCGCCACGGATGCTGGTCCTGGAAAACGTCTACGGCGCCTTGGGCTCTCACGGCGGCAAGGATTTCGCCGCGATCGCCAAAGCGCTGGCGGAGGGCGGATACCAGTTCGGGGCGATGATCATCGACGCCGCTCTTTTTCTGCCGCAATCCCGTCCGCGTCTGTTAGTAGTGGCGGTGGATGAGCCTGTTCCGGTTTCAACGGGCGTTGCGCGGGATGGCCCCGATTCCCTCTGGCATCCCAAGGCGGTGGTGGATGCGCATGACCGGCTTCCCACGGCGATCCGGCGGAAGTGGGTGTGGTGGAGCTTGCCCTGTCCTAAGCGCCGTCGCATGGAATTGGCGGACATCGTGGAGGGGGAACCCGTGGGCGTCCCGTGGCATGCGCCGGAGGAGACCGCGCGGCTTCTATCGATGATGACGGAGGTGAACCAAGCCAAGGTGCGCGAGGCGATGAACGCCGGGCGTCTCGTAGTGGGCGCCGTATACAAACGGATGCGGCAAGGCGTGCAACGGGCGGAGGCGCGGTTTGACATGGCGGGCTGCCTGCGTACCCCCGCGGGCGGGTCCAGCCGGCAGACGCTGCTCTTCGTGGAAGGCTCCCGCATTCGATCCCGCCTACTCACTCCGCGCGAGGCCGCCCGTTTGATGGGATTGCCCGATGAGTACATTCTCCCCGCGCGTTACAACGCCGCCTACCACCTCGCCGGCGACGGCGTCGCTGTCCCCGTGGTGCGCCACTTGGCCGAACACCTCTGCGAACCACTGCTGGCGCGGACAAACCACGGAATGGAGACCGCGAAATGAAGGCCGATGACCGCGAG
>PUOI01000355.1 GCA_003552765.1 Candidatus Hydrogenedentota bacterium
ATCTGGTACGCCAGATCTGCGAGACCGACCCAGTCGTCGGATTCTGCTGTTTCCTCATCGCTGAGCTGGTAAGCGCCCATGCAGAATGCACCGGTTCGTTCGAAAAGCTGCTCCAGCTCGGCGTCGGTGAAGGCCAAGACCACGTCGATGTCCCCGGCGAGGCTCGATTCGAACTCAGAGATGACACAGCGAAATAGCTCCTGAGCGACAGGGTCATCGATGCCGGTGAATTGAAATCCGGCGTCCTCGTCGTAACAATTGACGTCACCAAAGATGGCGAGGCTACGGAGCGCATTGCGCCAGGTCAGCAGCTCTCGAGATTTGTGCATGCAGCGCCATCGGTAGCGCTCGCTTTCTTGGTCCTCGTCGTGAACCCATAACGAGAAACCGCGAGCGGTGGGGCGAAACTCCACGTGCACGGTGAAGCCCATGCCAGGCCCAGCACCAAAGGACTCGCAGACGATCGTCCAGGGTTGGGAACCGCGCTTTTGCAACCCCTGGTTCTTCTCAGCCATTTCGTATTCCTCGGAAAAAGTTGGCGTCAGCTAAAACGCAGGTGGGAACCATCGCGGACGTCATAGCCAAGTACGTGGAGACAGCAGCTCATGCGCTCCAGTAATTCCGGGCGGATATGCCAATAGGCACCGCTTGAGGTTATTTGGCGCATTCCGAAGTGCTCGAGCAAGGAGGGCGGCAGCCAACGGTCCATGTCTTCCTGTAACCACGGCAACGCGGTGGAGGGTTGGCCGTCAGTAAATCCTGGGATTTCTTCGGGTCCGGAAAACGGAGTGTCATCGAGGTCCCAGCGAACGACGTCAGCACCCTCGCCATCCTCGCTTATGAGGTCTTCCGGGTCGCCATAACAGAGTAGGAGCTGCTCCTGAATATCGTCCCATACCGAACCCGAAAGCCCCGCGCGTACCTCGCCCCACGTTTTCGCGGTGCGCAACACATCAGCAGTCCGATCGGTGCCCTCCGCGTTCGCGGCCGTTGCAAAAACCAGCCCGCCGTTAGGATGGAGACGGTAATGGAGGATCTGCTTGGGTGAAGGAGCCTGTTCAACGCCGTGACGGCCTCTGAGTAACTCCCACACGACAGGAATGTCCTCAGGATCCACGGCGGCTTCCAGCTCTTGTAGGAGGGCATCCTCCTTTTTGTCCTGTTTCGATCTCCACTCATTGAACGACTTTGGTGCCTTCATCGTTATCTCCCGGTGTACATGCGCCTCAACTCGGGATCTTGGCCTCTAAATATCTTCGCTGCCAACGTAGTGCGTCGATGCCGCGGGCGAGGCGGTCGATTGCCCGACCGTACGGGCAACGAAAAAAGCCTGCACAGCATTCGCTAAAGCAGGCTCCTGGCGGATCGCTTTAGCGTGTATTTATTACGCGCCCCGCAAGCTGACTTCAAATCGGCGCGGTTCAATGATCCCCCTCGCTGCCGAGGGTGTCAAACGCTCAAAAATCCAAAAATTCTGGAAATTTTTCGGGCCAGGGTTTGGCGCATGTGGCGTTGCCCAAGAGCAGCCCCGGCCCCGCCCTAGGCCCTGGGGGGTTACCGGGAGATCGTGCTCCCCAGAGGCATGCCCGGACCCGAAATGCTGCTCTTGGCAGGTATCAGCGGATTCGTGATCCGCCGGTTTCTTTCTTGTATGTGTCGAATTTTCCTCTCGACATCATATACCTGTGAGACCCAACACTCCTGAAAAACTCGGTCATGGACCACTGGTGGACCACAGGGAGCAGAAGGTCGGGGACCAGCTGCCCTTCTGGTGGCCTACTCGTCTTCCCGGTCGGCGTTGCCGTCGATCACCGAGGAATGGTTCCGCAGCGCTTCCAGATGGAGGGCGCCCAGGTTAATTTCGATTGAGGCTCCCCGCTGCTCTCCCCAGGAATCGGCGTTCATCCGGGCCGCCATCCACTTCCTGAAGTCAGAGCGCAGCTTCGCGCCGGGCACCTCGCTCGGGTCGCGGACACCATCAGCAATGGCGAGACCCTCCTCCACCAGGGCGTCGGCGGCGGCCTGCCGTGCTTGCCGGTACCTTTCCCGCCGAATGGAGGCGTTGCACCAGGTGCTCAAGATTGGCCGACTGACCCCCAACTCCTCTGCGATGTCCTTTAGGCTTCGACCGGATGCGACCTGGTCGAACACATAGTTCTCGCCGCCCGCCTTACGGATAGTGGCGTGCGCCGTTTTCGTGATGAGCTTTCCCGCCATGTCTTCGTCCTCAGTGTGATCGTCAGGGGCTGTGGGCCGGCTGTGTCTCGCGCACGAACGCGTCCACCGGCGGCGGGCGCGTCATCGCCCGGGTACGCAGACCACGCGCGCTTCCAGTGGGTCTGGTGATGTGCCGCTTCACGTCAGTGCACCTCCCGGTCGTCCAACGTGCGTTTTTCGATCCTGCCATCCGGGTGGATCACCGAGATCACCGGCAACAGGTCCGTGCCGCCCCCGGTGGAGTTCGCCACGATGATGGTGCCTCCCCTCCTCGCGGCGAGCAGCCGGTAGGCCCGGTCGCGGGCGTCGGTGTACCGGCGCATCAACTGCCTCGGCATCCGGGCGGGGGAGAACGGCTCCCACTCCACGTTCACGATGCCGTTAGCGTCCGGGTCGAAATGAAAGGTACAGTGCAGATTCTTCGCCAGGCGCACACGCACCGGCTTCAGCGGCGGAAACGTGTCCGCGTTACGGATATCGCTCTTCACAGGGGGATCCTCGAAAGATGGGGGCAGGGCGTGACCGGAACGCCAGTCGGCACGGCCGGAACGCGCCGGCGGGGGCGCATGGGACGCGAGGGACGCGTTTTCTGAACCTATTAAGGATATTAAATCCACACACATACCCAGACAGTGTGTGGATCTCCTCATATCTATAGGTTTTAGAAACGTGTCCCATGCATCCCAAAAAGAGATGCGTGGGGATCTCCTCATATCTATTGGTTTGGAAAACGCGTCCCTCGCGTCCCAAACACACTTCTGGAGGCTTTACTGGAGCCATGAGTCCTCCTCCTCCCACGCTGGCGCGCTTGAGCGGGTCCACCTGTGGGTGTATCCCGCGTTCCTTTTGAGCCGCAGCCCCGTGATGTACCTTTTGTCGCCGGACTTCTGTGTTCCGAAGCCCAGCGTTTCGAGCCTCGTGGTCAGCGTCTTCTGCGACAGGCGGTTCCGAATCCCGGACCCGTCCGCCCATTCGCGGAACTCGGCGTACACCTCTCCCGACGGCTCCCTGGTGGGGCCTGCTTCGCAGCACTCCTCCACGAATTGCGCGGCCTGGTCGGCCTCCATTCGCCACTCCCTTTTCGCCTGCGCAGAGGACAGCGGCTCGGTGAAGGAGCCGCGCTCGATCACCCTGGCGTAGGCGTGGAGCGCCATATTCAGGATCCCCGGCATTTCCTCGATCAGCTTCCGGGCGAGGTCCGTGTCCGCGTCCACGCCTTCCTTGAATTTGCGGTTGAACGTAACCACCAGCGCGCGACGGAAGAGCGCATCGGAGAAGTCACGCGTATGCGGCAGGTGGTTGGTGCCGAACCAGCAGGTGGCGTAGGGGCGGAACTCGAACGGGTGCTGGAACTTGTGCTCCACGGTGGCTGGCTCGCCACTCACGATGGACTTCAGCGCCGCATCCGCGATCACCTCTCCCTGCCTAATCTCGGTGACGATGTTCGCCAGCTTCAGATGCAAGTGGGCACGCTGGAACGGGTTCTCGAACGACGACGGTTGCACGCCAGCGACGTTCTCGCGCCCGCACAGGGCCTCGATCACGGCCAGCAGCACGCTCTTGCCGTTGGCGCCGTTGCCGATCAGCAGCACGAACCGCTCGCGGTTCGCGTTACTCATCAGCGTGTAGCCGATCATCTCCAGGATCGCCGTGCGCTTCTCGTGCCGGTCGGGGTCGGGCGCGAACACCTCTTCCAGGAATCGCTCGAAGCGGGGTGAGGTCGCGTGGTGGTCATGCTCGACCGGGAGCTGCACGGTGCGGTAGAAATCCCTTCGGTGGGGCTTCAGGCGCCACTCACCCTCGCACAGCACCAGCTCGCCGTTCTTGACCACCACGGCGTTGGTCGGTCCGACGTTCCATTCGTGCGCTGGCCGGTAGACCTCGTTCCGCATGGTCTCGGTTACCGAGTCCACCAGGTTCTTGGTGATCTTCTGGTCCGGGTGCGCGTCGTCCAGGTGGAACTGCACGATGTACTTCTCGGCACGTGCCTCCAGCGGCCGCCACACGCCCGTGTCCTGGTAGCGCCACACGTGCGACTGGGTTCCGATGATGTTCTCCGCCCCGACACGCTCGATCACGCTCCGTGCGAGCGCCAGGTGGTCGGGCTCCTCTGCCTGAGCATTCTTGAACGCGGCGGCGGCCTCGCGGAGTGTGCGTAGCGATACCCCAGAGGCGTCCCGGATCGCCTTTAGGACCCGATCCCGCTGCACGGGTGGCAGCCGCACCGCTTCTGCGAGGAGCGCCTCCACCCTGGCGTGCGTGGTGTTCGCGTCCATCGCCTCGGCGTCGGCGAGCGTCTCCTCGAAGGTGCGCCCCGTCCAGCCGCTTTCTCGGGCGTACCAGAACAGGGTGGCGAGCGTCACTATGACTGCTCGGTCCCTGCTGAAGGTGCGCCAGCGGTAGGCGCATTCTCCGTCCTTGTAGAGTCTGCCGTTGGCGCTCCAGCCATCCCACAACTGGAACGCTTGCAGCCCCGCGCCCGTGCTATGGAGCGCCATGCCCATCTTTAGCCAGTGTTCGAACCCAACGTCCGGGTCCAGCGCGTTCAGCGCGCTGCGGATCTCGGCAGGGTTGGCCAGCGGGGTTCCCTCGGGCGGCAGTTCGCTCGAGTACTGCCGATCCCTGCGCACGGGCGGGAAGTACTGCACCGCCTCCTTCCACGCCATCGGAGGTTGCCCGGACTCGTGTACCATCTGTACCAGGTGCGGGTGAGAGGGATCCTTCTGGTGGTAGAACCCCGGCAGGCGCAGCACGCGGGATCGGTCCTTCGCGTTCGGGTCGCTACCGTAGTCGTCGACCAAGCGAAGCTGCACCGCATCGAACTCGTCCAGGGGGGCGTCCTTGACCAGCACGTAGCGGTGACACTTGCCCGGGGAGGACTCGACGACCATGTGTGGCTCGCCCGGAAGCTCAGGCTCGCCGCCACGGTCCGCCTCCTGCCACAGCGCGCGAATGCGGATGACGTTCTCTTTCAGTCGGCCGGTGCCGTCCGTCTCGTTCACGGTCACGTAGACGCCGGCTCCCTGCCGGTTCAGCGCGGCCAGCGTCTCGGCGTGCTCGTCCAGGCTGCCGATCAGCACCCGCGCCAGCGGATCCGGCCTCGGCTTGTTCTTGCGGTCGGTGAACGTCTGGAA
>PUOI01000186.1 GCA_003552765.1 Candidatus Hydrogenedentota bacterium
CATGAGTCGCCGGGGTAACTGCTGGGACAATGCCGTCGTCGAGCGCTTCTTCCTGAGCCTCAAGACGGAACGCGTCTGGCAGCGCCGCTACGCGAACCACGGCGAGGCGCGGCGGGATATCACGGACTACATCGCTCGGTTCTACAACACCGTTCGCATCCACTCGACGCTGGGGTACCTGCCTCCCAGCGTCTACGAACAACCAACGGCAGCCAATCCACCTAACGCGGTGTCCGAAATCACTTGACCACCACAGGTGGAGCCGGTGTGAGTGGGGTGTTGGTCGTGGGAGGGTATAAGTAGGCGAGTCGAATAATTCGGAGTGCTGGGGTCAGGAGGTCTGGAAATGGGGCACGATTTAGGTTTTGGCGACAAAAACGAGAAAAGTAGTCCTCGGCTGATTTTTAACGCCAGTACAAACGTCAAGGGCGGGGCGGTACAAAACGCGGCCAATTTTCTGGTTCGGGCCCAGCGCGATGAGTCAGTTAGTTGGTCGTTTGTGGTGTCAAGAGAGGTGGCGGATGCGGCGGGCTCGTTGGGGGCGAAGGAGCAGGGAGTGGAAGTGGTGGAGTCCCCGGCCCGTTCACGTCGGGCGCGGGCGTATTTGACGCAGCGCTTTAATTCAGATTCAGGGGGGCTGGTCTATACGATGGCTGGGCCGGCATATGTGAACGTGCGTGGTTTGCATGTGATGGGAATAAGCAACCCCTATTTAACGCATCCGACGTGGGAGGCGTATTGGTGCGGTCGCAGTCCACTAGAGGTGGCGTTAGATTGGGGCAAGAATGTGTATAGGAGGCGCTGGGCCAGGAAGGCGGCCGTGTTTGTATTCCAAACTGAGACGGCCAAGCGTGGGTTTTGCGCGGGTGGCAGCGTGGCGGGAGATGATGCTTTCGTTGTCCCAAATGCGTTTGGGCTTGGGGATGTACGTGGCGCACTAAGGGCGGAGGTGGCGCGGGAGCTGGAAGGGAGGCGAATGGTGTTCGTTCCGGCGGCGGGTTATCCGCACAAGGCGTTGAACTTTATTCCGGAGGTGGTGGCGGCGCTCGGTGGCAGGGGGGTTGAGGATTGTGTGTTTGTTTTGACGTTAGATTTTGGGTCAGGAATTTGGCGGCAAGTGCAGGAAAAGGGGAGACGGCTGGGTGTGATGGGGAGCATTTTGAATTTGGGGGTTACGCCGTATAAGGAGATGGCGGCGCTCTATCGGTCGAGCGAAGTGGTATTTGTTCCTAGTTTACTGGAGACGTTTTCCACCTCGTATTTGGAGGCAATGGGGTTTCAAAAACCGTTGGTTGTACCGGATCGAGCGTTTGCTGTCGAAGTCTGCGGGCGCGGCGCTCTCTACTATGATGGTACCGCCGGCGATGCGGGTCGTGTGCTTAGGGATGTCTTGGCAGAGCCGGGCGGGGCGAAGGAGGCGTTGCGGCAACAAAAGGAGGTGTTGGCAGGGTATGGCGGTCAAGATACGAGATACAACAGGATAATGGAAGTGCTGGGCTTTGTGCTCAGTAGGTATAAGTCAGGCGGGGCCGAGGGTATTGAGTAAATGGAAGAGAAGAAGATGGTAACTCTCATTACCGGTGGGACCGGGTCTTTCGGGAAGACGATGGTCCGGGACCTGCTGGAGAGAGGCGCGGGCGAGGTCCGCGTTCTGAGCCGTGACGAGGAGAAGCAGGACGCGCTGCGTAACGAGCTGGGCAATGCGCGGGTCCGGTTCTACCTGGGGGACATTCGCGACCGGGAAAGCGTTGACCGCGCGATGAAGGGTGTGGACTGCGTGTTCCACGCGGCGGCGTTGAAGCAAGTGCCATCCTGCGAGTTTTTCCCGGTGGAGGCAGTGCGGACGAACATTCTGGGCTCGGAGAACGTGGTGCGTTCGGCGGTGGATGCCGGGGTGCGTAGCGTGGTCTGCCTTTCGACGGACAAGGCCGTGGCGCCGGTCAATGCCATGGGCATGTCCAAGGCGATGATGGAAAAGGTGGCGCAGAGTGTTGCGCGGTCCATGGAGCCGGAGTCGGAGACGACGGTCTCGATGGTGCGCTATGGCAACGTGATGTATTCGCGTGGGTCGGCGATTCCGCTGTTTGTCCGACAGATCCGCGCGGGCAAGCCGATCACGGTGACGGAGCCGACGATGACACGGTTCCTGATGCCTCTTTCGGCGTCGGTCGATCTGGTGCATTACGCGTTTGACCACGCCGAGCAGGGTGATCTGTTTATTCGCAAGGCGCCGGCCGCCACGGTCGCGGACCTGGTGCAGGCGCTCAAGGAGCTGTTCGAGGTGCCGGAGCATCCCGTGGAGACGATTGGGTGGCGCCACGGCGAGAAGCTTTACGAGACGCTGGCCACCGCCCACGAGCTCGCGTACAGCGAGGACATGGGGGAGTACTATCGCATCCGTATGGATGGGCGGGACCTGAATTACCAGGCGTATTTCAGTGAGGGTGACCAGGAGACCATGCGCCACGAGGACTATCACTCGCACAATACCGAGCGCCTGGACGTGGCTGGCGTGAAGGAGCTTCTTCTGTCGCTGCCGGAGGTTCGGGCCGAGCTGGAAACCTGGAAACGGGGACGGTGATGAAGATTGTTGTGACCGGCGGCGGAGGTCTGCTGGGTTGGCACGCCGCGGCGCGGATGCACGCGCGCAATGCGGCGGCGCGGTTTCGCGGGGAGCCGGCGCCTTTCGAGCTGGTGGTGCTCGATCGCGCGGGTTTTTTGGATGCGGCACGGCTGTGCGAGGCGATGCGCGGAGCTGATGGCGTCCTGCATTTCGCCGGGGTGAATCGCGCGCCCGAGGACGAGCTTGAGCGGGCGAATCCGGCGATTGCCGAGGCTTTGGTGGCGGCCTGCAGGGACGCGGGTGCGGACCCGCACGTGGTGTACGCGAACTCGGTCCATGCGGAGGCGGATACGCCATACGGGCGCTCCAAGCGCCGGGCGGGGGAGGTCCTGGCCGGTGGGTGCACGCGTTTTACCGATCTGGTGCTGCCGCACATCTTCGGCGAGCGCGCGCGGGCGAACTACAACAACGTGACGGCGACCTTCATCGAAGCGGTAATTCGGGGCGAGAGCCCCGAGGTGAACCCCGATGGCGTGGTGGAACTGCTGCACGCCGGCGAAGCGGTGGAGGCGGCGATTGCTGCAGTGACCGATGGCGTGACCGGGCGCGTGGAGCCCCAGGCGCAGCCGATGCGGGTTCCCGATCTGCTGGAGCGGATCCAGGCATTCCATGCGGGCTGGCAGGGGAACATCTACCCGGACCTGACTGATCCGTTCGACCTCGCACTGTTCAACAGCTACCGTGCCGCGCTTTATCCGGATGGTTTTCCGCGCCCGCTGAAGGTCAATGCCGATGCGCGGGGCACGCTGTTCGAGGCGGTCAAGGGCGGGTGCGGCGGCCAGACGTTTCTGAGCTGGACCGAACCGGGTGTGAGCCGGGGCGATCATTTTCATCTGCGGAAGGTGGAACGGTTCCTGGTGCTGGAAGGTGAGGCGGTGATTCGGATGCGCCCTGTACTGGGCGACGATATCTGGGAGTACCGCGTATCCGGCGACGCACCGGCGGCGGTGGATATGCCGACGTTGCACACGCACAGCATCGAGAACGTCGGCGATCGGCCGTTGCTTACCCTGTTCTGGAGCCATGAGCTCTTCGACCCGGATAACCCGGATACCTACGCCGATCCCGTGCTGGGCACCAGGGGAGAATCATGAAGGTGATGACCATTCTGGGCACCCGCCCGGAGATTATCCGGCTGTCGCGTGTGATGGCGGCGCTGGACCAGTTTGTCGACCACAAGATTGTCCACACCGGACAGAACTACGACTACGAGCTGAACGATGTGTTCTTCGACGAGCTCGGGGTGCGGCGGCCGGATTACTTCCTGGAGGTGGACACCTCCACGCTGGGCCGCTGTTTGGGGGACATTCTCAGCAAGACGGAAGAGGTGCTGCTGGAGGAACAGCCCGATGCGGTGCTGGTCCTCGGCGACACGAACAGCGCCCTCGCTACGCTGATGGCCAAGCGGATGAAGATCCCGACCTATCACATGGAGGCCGGAAACCGCTGCTTTGATGCGAACGTGCCGGAAGAGATCAACCGCAAGATGGTGGACCATCTGGCGGATTTCAATCTGGTGTACACCGAGCACGCCCGCCGTCATCTGATCAGCGAGGGGCTGTCCCATCGCTTCATCTATCTGACCGGCTCGCCAATGCGCGAGGTGCTGGAGCACATGCTGCCGCGGATCCAGCAGTCGAAGGCGCTGGAAACGCTGGCCCTGGAGCCTGGCCGCTACTTCATCGTGAGCGTCCATCGCGAGGAAAACGTGGACAGCCGGGAGAACCTGCAAAAGGTGGTGGAAGCGCTGCAGGCCCTGCATGATACGTTCGGCTACGCGGTGGTGGTTTCCACGCATCCGCGGACACGTAACCGGCTGGAGAAGCTGGGGCTGGCCGAGGACAGCGAGGCCATCCGTTACCTCAAGCCGTTCGGGTTTCTCGATTACAACCACCTGCAGATGAACGCCTTTTGTGCCATCTCCGACAGTGGGACTATCAGCGAGGAATCCGCCATCCTGGGGTTCCCCGCTGTCACGTTGCGGCGTTCGATCGAACGCCCTGAAGCACTGGATGCTGGTGCGATCGCGCTTACCGGGCTCGACCGGGATGTGCTCGTGGACGGTGTTCGCATCGCGACTGCCAGGCGCGAAATGTTTTCGGGCACCGAACGCGAAATCCCCGAGGAATACCTTGTCCGCAATACCTCCGAACGGGTGGTGCGGTTGATTACCGGCACCGCCAGGCTCGCGAACCGCTGGCGCAACATGGATGAGTTCAGCCGCTATGACTGGAGCTAACGGGGCTGGCGGAGTTGCCACCCCCCTCCGCATTCTTGTCGTTCATCGCTATTACTGGCCGGACACTCCTCCGTGCGCTTCGTTGCTTCGGCGAATTGCGGCGCATTTGCGGCAGGACGGGCACCAGGTCGATGTCTTGTCTTCTCAGCCATCCTACCGGGCCTCAGCCGCTAATGAGCGGCGTCCGAAGCGGGACGTCATTGATGATGTTGCCGTTGAGAGGCTAACGCTTCCAACGGAGGTCGGTCGTCCGATCGTCCGGATCCTTAATGCCCTTCGGCTCGGGACGTCGCTGTTATACCGAGCCCTGACCCGGCGGTATGACGTGATCGTGATTTCGACCGTGCCGCCTGTTCTGGGAGGCTTTTCCGCAGCGCTTGCGGCGAGGCTGTCGGGAGCCCGTTTCATTTACCACGCCATGGACATTCATCCGGAGATCGGGAAGATTTCCGGTGAGTTCGCTCGGCCGCTGATCTTCAAAACGC
>PUOI01000048.1 GCA_003552765.1 Candidatus Hydrogenedentota bacterium
ACGACCTCCTCCCCTTCGCCCAGACTATTGCCCAGGAAGCCGTGCGCGCGGGTCACGTGAAGGCCAAGGCGCCTGTTATGGTTGTCTTGGGCAATCCCCCCTACTCCGGCCATTCGGAAAATAAGGGACGCTGGATTTCTGAACTCCTTCGAGGCACAGACCTTACCGACCAGCCCGAGGAAGCGACACAAGGCCCCCAAACAGCAAACTATTTCCAGGTTGATGGAACCTCCCTAGGCGAGAAGAGCCCGAAATGGCTCAACGATGACTACGTAAAGTTTATCCGCTTCGGCCAGTGGCGCATCGAACGGACCGGCCACGGCGTGTTGGCCTTTATCAGCAACCATGGCTACCTGGACAATCCCACCTTCCGCGGCATGCGGCAAAGCCTCATGGACACCTTTGACGACATCTACATCCTTGACCTCCATGGGAACACCAAGAAGAAGGAAATGGCTCCAGATGGAGGCAAGGACGAGAACGTGTTCGATATTCAGCAAGGCGTCGCCATCGGCATCTTCGTCAAGCGCGAGACTGGAGACACAAAACAGCCCGCCCGCGTGCGTCATGCCGATTGCTGGGGAGCCCGCGAGATCAAGGAGGAGAACCGGCTTGTGGGCGGCAAGTACCGCTTCTTGGAAGACCATTCGTGCGAGACGGTGGAGTGGCAAGAACTCCATCCCAAAAGCCCAGGGTATCTCTTCATCCCGCGCGATGTACGGCTGGAGCAGGAGTACATGAAGGGCTGGTCCGTGAAGGACATCTTCCCGGTCCACTCGGTCGGAATCTTGACGGCACGCGATAGAATCACAATCCATTGGTCGAAACAGGAAACATGGCGCACAGTTTCTCGCCTATCCAAGCTAAGCGACCAAGAGGCGCGAAATGAGTTTAACATACACGAGGACGCAAGCGGCTGGAAGCTACATGATGTACAGCAAGATCTCGCCACTTCAGGTCCTCTTCAAGAAAACATCATTCCGCTTCTGTATAGACCTTTTGACCAACGTTGGACCTATTATACGGGCCACTCCAGTGGATTCATCTGTAGACCGCGCGGAGAAGTCATGGGGCACATGTTGGAAACGAGAAACCTTGCGCTGATTTCGTGCCGCAATATCGAAATTAGGCGCGGATGGGAGAATGCCTTATGCACCCGCTTGCCCATCGATCATCACACGGTGTCCCTCAAGGAAGTGAACTATCTCTACCCTCTGAAGATCCTTGAGAACGGCTACGGCAATTCCCATTCCCCCAACAACGGCTCCCAAGACGAGTTGCAATGCGAAAAGCAACCCACGCCTAATCTGAGCGAGGCCTTCCTCCATGCCCTCACAACTGCCACGGGGCTGACCTTCAAACCCAACGGCGGCAATGGGGACACGGCCATCAGCCCAGAGGACATCTTTCACTACATCTACGCTGTCCTTCACAGCCGCGCCTATCGCGAGCGGTATGAAGAATTCCTTCGGACGGATTTCCCCCGGATCCCTCTGCCAAGCGGCCCCACGCTGTTCCGGGCGTTATGCGGCGAGGGGGCGCGTCTGACGGCCCTGCATCTCATGGAAGCGGATATCGCCTTCATCACCGCCTTTCCCGCCGCGGGAAGCAACACCGTGGACGCCATCCGTTACGTGGATGAGCCTCAACGGGTATACATCAACGAAACCCAGTATTTTGAGGGCGTTCCGCCAAACGTTTGGGAATTTCACATCGGCGGTTATCAAGTCTGTCACAAGTGGCTCAAGGATCGGCGGCAGCGCGTCCTTTCGTATGATGAGCTTCAGGCGTATCAATACATCGTGGCGGCGCTGGATGAAACCCTCAAAAGAATGGAGGCCGTCGATGCTCTCATTGAAGAACACGGCGGGTGGCCCATCAAGTGACCCGCCGAGAGGAATAGCGGGAATCGGGAGGGTGTTGGATTTGGACATCCTTGGCCGAATTCGCCACAATGGAGCGTCATCGGACAGCCTCCGCTGACCGGGGGCCAAGTGAAACCGTTCCGGCGCCGCCGGAACACAGCCGCTAAAGGGAGACATCACATGTACAAACCAAGCGAGAGCATAAGCCGCCGGCAGTTTGTCAAGCGCACGGGCGCGGCTGCGTTAGCCGCGAGCTATGCGGCGGCCTCGGCGCCCGCCATTTTGGGAGCGAACAACACCACCTACCGCACGGCGCTTATCGGCTCGGGGTGGTGGGGCATGAACATCATGCGAGCCGCCCTGGAATCGGGCCGCTGCAAGGCGACAGCGGTTTGCGACGTGGACGGAAGTCACCTCGACGATGCGGCGGAGGAGATCGGGGAGCTGACGGGCGATCAGCCCAAGAAATTCCGGGATTACCGCGATCTTCTCGATGAAGAACCGCCGGACATCGCCATTGTGGCGACGCCGGATCATTGGCACGCCCTCCCCACCATCGCGGCCATCGAGGCGGGCGCTCACGTCTACGTTGAGAAACCCATCGGCCACACCATCGGCGAGGGCCGGGCCATGGTGAACGCCGCACGGGCCAACGATCGCATAGTCCAGGTGGGCACGCACCGGCGCGTTTCGCCGCACAACATGTCGGCCATGGAATTCCTTCGCGAAGGCAACGCCGGGGATGTCGGCATGGTGCGCGCCTTTGTCCATTACGGCGGCGGCCCGGAATCCCCGAGGTCCAACGAAGAGCCGCCGGATCACCTCGACTGGGATTTCTGGTGCGGCCCCGCCCCCTTACGCCCATTCAATCCAGCGATTCATCCGCGCGGGTTCCGGCACTTCCTGGACTACGCCAACGGCCAACTCGGCGACTGGGGCATCCACTGGATGGACCAGATCTTGTGGTGGGCAGAAGAGAAGCATCCGAAACGGGTTTCTTCCGTGGGCGGACGCGTGATCCGGGGCGAACCCGTGTACACCATGGAAGAGCAAACGACCGACGGCCCCGACCACCAAGTCACCACCTTCGAGTTCGAGAATTTCACGGCGACCTGGGAGCACCGCATGTTCGCGGCCAACCACGCGGAGAACCATAACGTTGGCGTGTATTTCTACGGCACCGAAGGGACCTTGCATCTGGGCTGGACGGATGGCTGGACCTTCTATCCCGCGGATGGCTCGGACTCCACGCATGTGGAACCTGAACTCCACACCGACGACAACCACAACATCCCCGAGTCCTGGGACGATTTCATCGACGCCATAGAGAATGATCGGCTGCCCGCGTCAGACATCGAACTGAGTCATTACTCGACGAATCTGAGTCTGCTGGGCATGCTGTCGCTCAAGCTGGGACGCGAAATCCAGTGGGACGGGGAAAGAGAAGAAGTCATAGACGATCCGGAAGCCAACACCCATCTGCGGCGGCCCTACCGCGGCGAATGGGAGTACCCCGAGGTGTCGTAAACCAACGGCGAGTCAAAAGCACCACCGGGGCGGCCGTGACCAGGCATGGCCGCCTCGTCTACTGGTCCTCCAATTACAGCGTCACCTCCACCCCATAGTGCCGCCGGATGGCCTCTTCAAGCTCCGAGACGGTGACCACCACTGGCTCCACTTGGAGGTTGGTGGTCAATTCCACGTCTTGAATGGCGATGAGGTCGAGTGGGTTAATCATGGCGAGCACGAGGGTCTTGCCATTCACCCGGAGGGGAATGCACGCGTGGTGGGCCGCCAGCCGGCCGGTGAGAAGGCGCACCGCCTCTGGGTCGATGGATTCTCCGGCAAGCCGGACGAAGGGCGCCCGCATTTGGCAAGCCACCGCGTAAGCTATGGTCTCGTCGCTGGCGTACCCATTGGCGGCCAGGATCCCTCCCAGCCGGCGGTACGGCATCTGGGCCTGTTCGCTCAACGCCGTCTCCATTTGCTCCTCTGTGACTACGCCCGCCTTCACCAAGATCTCCCCAAGACGAAGGCGTCTGTCCGACTCATTCACAACTTCCGAGACGTGTTGCTCCGCCGCGGCGGGGGCGTCTTCTTCCTCCGGCTCTTCCGCCGCCTGAAGCTCCGCATTGACGCGCCGAAGCTCTTCCACCTCGGTGCGCGCCCGCGCAAGCTCTTCCTTAGTCTCTTGCTTGTCCTGCAGGGCTTGGTCGCGCTCCCGCATGAGCCTATCGCTCAGGTCCTTGGAAGGCCATTCCGTCACCCGCGTCTCGAGAGCATCCATACGCTGAAGAACGCCTTGCACATGGTGCGCCAGTTCACCCGTTGAGCTGGCAAGCGCGTCAAGCCGCTGTTTGGCCTCGTTACCGGCATCATCGGATTCATCGTCCTGTTGCGTGCGTCCGGCGGCAAGGGATCGCACGTATTCTTCCAGGTCCTCGAAAGCCTCCGTCAAGGAAGCGACCTGCGCGCTTACGGGCGATTCAACGCTCTGCTCCCGCACCGTCTCCGCAAGTTCGGACTCAATCCGGGCCAATCGTTCTTCATCCCGGCAGAGATACTGTTCCACCGAAGCGAACTTCTCCTGAAACTTGCCCAGGGTGTCCCGCATCTCATTCATGGCGCCTCGCGTGGTCTCGGCGTCCTCGCCCCGGCTTTGCGTCACGGTTTGGCGGAGTTCCCGTATGGTCTCATCGACGGCGGCCAAACGTGTTTCAATCTGCTGCAAGGCTGGATCAGCGGCCCGCTCTTGCCCCGCCTGCCGCAACGCCTCCACGTTCTGCTCCAGCCGATCCATACGCGCGGTCACATCTCCCTTGAGTCCCGTGACCATCCGCGAAAGTTCGTTCACCGCCTCTTTTGTCTCCGCCGGGGCAGCTTCAAGTTCCCCCCGCAATCCCTCCAAAACCGCTTGAATGGGCTGCAACTGGAGTTCCAACTCGGCGAAATTGTGAAACCCTTGGCGCTCTTCGGTCAGATCGCTAAAACCGGCGGTTGACTCGTCCAGCCGTTCCCATGGCAATTCACGTAACGTGGGCCAAAGGCGTTCAAGCCCTTGAAGATCGTGCTTGGTTCGCGCAACAACGGCCTTAATCCCGTGGAGAGATCGCATGATTTCGGGTGGTCCGGGCTGTCCCCGGCCCAAACCCTCACGAGTTCGCTTGTAGAGCCGCTGAAACGCCGTCACCTGCCGTTGGAGCGTATCGGTGGCCTCCCGGGCCTGCTTGCAATGGGAAGCCAATGCCTCACAGCGACGGCGCAGCATGTCCGTGGACGCCGCGTTCGGTGGGGGCGTCCCGTGAAAAGCCAGGGTCGGCGCAAGGTCATGCGCCTCGCCGGATGATGACTCGCACCCTGTTTCCATGTGTTCCATCTCTTGTTCCATTCCGCCCGTTTGGGAATCCCAGTCTTCGATGGCCGCTTCCAGCCGCCGCAATATATCCTCGCGCGAAGTACTCATGATGCCG
>PUOI01000440.1 GCA_003552765.1 Candidatus Hydrogenedentota bacterium
CGGGCAGGCAAGGACGTGTTCAGCGAAAAGCCCTCCTCCATGACGGTCGCCGAGGGACAACAGGTGGTGAAGGCGGCCCGGCGCTACGATCGCGTCTATCAGACCTGCACCCAGCGTCTGAGCGAGGCGCATCATATCTTCGCCATGGAAATGGCGCGCACCGGCCGGCTTGGCGAGGTGCATACCGCCTACGCGCATATCGCGCCGTGGGACGACGCGTACATGACCCACGATTGGCGCGATCCCGAGCCCGAGCCGCCCCGGGAAGAAGTCGACTGGGACGCGTGGCTGGGGCCCTGTCCGTGGCGTCCGTACAACTCGGCCTATGTTGGGGGCGGCTGGCGCGGCGTCTACGATTTCCACACGAGCTGCATCGGCGAGTGGGGCGCGCACACTTTCGCCCAAGCCCAGATGGGGTTGGACAAGCTGGATACATGCCCTGTCGAGTACCAGTATGTGGACAACCAAACTGGCGATGGCATGGTCTGTACGTTCGCTGACGGCCAGCGGCTGATTCTGTCACGTGGTGACCGGTACTGGCACGGCTCCTGCGGCGAACGGTTCGACGGCGACGAAGGCTGGGCCGCCGCGGCCGACGGCTATTCCCGCCCGGAGGTCTCGTCCCCGTCCTTGTTGAAGGAGTACCGGCGGGTGGTGGATGAGTATAAAGCGCGCACCCAGCGTCCCATGAACCATGTCCGCGACTTCTTCGATTGCGTCCGCACGCGCCGGGATCCCGTGGCCAATGCCGAAGTCATGCATCGTTCCATGACCACGGTGCATGCCGCCAACATTTGTATGTGGCTGAGGCGCGACGTGAGATTCGACCCGGATAAGGAAGAGTTTGTGGACGATCCCGAAGCCAACCGGCTGCTGTCGCGGGCTATGCGGGAACCCTGGACGGTGTAAACGCGGCCCCATCTGACGAAAGGAGTTTTTCATGAAGGTGAGAGTTACGTTTTGTCTCGTCATTGCGGCGGGTATACTGTCGATGTCCTTCGCTGCGGCTGGTGCGGATGAAGCCAGTTTGATATCGGTTATCACCGATCCAGACGCGACACTCCAAGAAAAGAGTAACGCGTGCCGTGAGTTGGCGCAAGTTGGCACGGAAGAAGCCGTTCCCGCACTGGTTGAGCTGTTGGCCGACGAAGAACTTTCTCATAGGGCGCGATACGCGTTGGAGACCATACCATATCCAGCGGCGGATGAGGCCTTGACGGCGGCGCTAACTGAGGTGGAAGGCCGACCCCTTCTTGGCGTTATCGCCAGCGCTGGCGTACGCCGGTCGGAGGCTGCGGTGGAGCCCCTGGCCGAGCTGCTTCAGAGCGAAGAGGTTGAAGTAGCGCATGGAGCCGCGGCCGCGTTGGGAAGTATCGGCACGGTAGACGCGGCTGACGCGTTGTTGGCGGCATTGGCCGAAGCCGAGCCGCGGGATCATCTGGCGCTGTCCGAGGGCGTGTTCCGTTGCGCGGAAGCCCTGGCCGAAGCCGGCGAGACGGGCAGGGCCATCGACTTGTACGACCGCGTGCTTGAATTGGAGCCGGAACCCCGGCAGGCGCGGCTTGGCGCACTGCGCGGCGCTGTGTTGACCCGAAGCGATGAGGAAGGCTTGGCCCGGCTGGAGGAGGCTCTGAACAGCGAGGAGCACCCCGTCTTCGCCACGGCCATTCGGCTTAGCATGGAGTTGCCCGATGAAGCCATCGGAGACATGCTTGCCACCGCCCTCCCCGACGCGTCCACCGACCGGCAGATCCCGATTATTCAGGCTCTTGGCGAGCGGGGGGATGTGGATGCCGCTCCAGTCTTGCATGACATGACCGGAGAGGATCATCCCACCGGGGTTCGCGTGGCCGCGCTGTACATTTTGACGCGATTCGCCCATGACCCTGTGGTTGATACGCTTGAAGAGCTTGTGCTCACGGCCGATGGCGAGTTGGAGGAGACCGCCCGGCGCTGTCTCGTCGGCTATCCTGGGGAAGCGGCGGATGACGCCATCTTGGCTTTACTCGAACACGAGGACACCGCCGCCCAACTCACCGGTCTCGATCTGGTGACCGATCGAAACATGCCGCAGTCCATGGATGTGCTGCTCGAAACAGCCGCGGACCACCCTAACGAGGAGATGCGCGGCGCCGCCCTCAGCAATTTGCGGCAAGCCGCCGGTCTGGAGGAACTGCCCGCCTTACTTGCTCTATTGGCCGATCCGGCATCCGATGAAGAGGCGGATACGATTGAATCCATGCTGTCGGCAGTCTGTGCACGTCTAGGCGAGACCGTAGGCGGCGAGTTGGAGATAACCGAAGCGGTCTACGGCGATCTGCCCGATGGCGATTCAGCCGATGTGACCCAAGAAGTCGCCGACATGGTGGAAGAGGGTTCATTGTCGGTTGAAGCTAGCAACGCGAATTTTGGCGATCCCGCCGACGGCGTCGTAAAGCAATTGCGCGTTGATTATGTTCTGGATGGGCAGCCGGGAAGTCAGACGGTTCAAGAGGGGGAAACCTTGAATATCGGCATGGCCGCCCCGCCCGAGGTTGTGGAAGCGTTTCGATCCGCCTTGGCCCAAGATCCGCCGGCCGAGGCTCAGCGCGCCATGCTGCGCGTGCTTGGTTCGATCGAGAGCGCTGGCGCTTTTGAGCTGGCCGCGGAATACGTCGAGCACCCGGAAGCCGGCACCGAGGCGCGCGAGGCCGTGGTGCGTATTGCCGAGGCCATTGCGCTTCCCAGCGATCAGCTTACGCCAGTGATGGAGCAAGTGGTGGAGTTGACCGATGACAGTGAACTCGCCGACAGGGCTCGCGAGCTGGCTGAAACAGGGGAATAGGCGTAAGAACCTTCTCTCAGAACTCCGGAGCGTGAGAAGCCTCCCGCTCCGGAGTTCTCACTTTTTATGCCGCACATTCCCGGACAACGGACCTGAACGCTCGTTGCGCCACGCCATTGAAACCAGTGGCTTCCCAATGGCCTGTCCAGATTTGACAACTCCAAGCAGGACAGGTATCCTTTAGCGATGTGAGGAGCCCGTGACGCGTTAAGCACGCCGGGCTATGAAAGCGGCCCGGTGGCGCATGTGGAAACAAGGCAATACGAGAAGCCTGCCAGCCTCCTTAATGCCGCCGTTGTACGGCGCGCCTCCAACCTAAAAAAGGGGCGCGCAATGGCTTCACGGGGGATGCGCCGCCTCACACAACATCGCCGTCCAATTCGTTTGGCCGCTAGCCGCTGTTAGCTGTTCTCATAATCTCATTTCCGGCATCCCGGTGACGCGCCGGGGGGAAAACTGTGGGCGAGTGGCGGAATTGGCAGACGCGCTGGATTTAGGATCCAGTGTCCTTGTGATGTGCGGGTTCAAGTCCCGCCTCGCCCACCAACTTACGCAAACCGCAACTGGAAGAAGAAACACATCATGGCAGACGAAAAGCACAACGATCAGGATACCGCTGAAGAGGAGGATCTCGGCACGGGGGGCGCTCCCGCGGCCGCCGAAGTGGCGGAAGAAGGGGACGAGGAAGCATTCAAGTTTGTTGAGGATCCCGAGTTCGACGTGAAGTACCAGGGCGATTGCCTGTACGAGGTCGAGGTTTCCATCCCGCCGGCGAACCGGACGAAAAAATCCGAGGAACTCTTCAGCGAGTTGAAGTCCGAGGCCGAGGTGCCGGGGTTCCGCCCAGGGCGGGCGCCGCGGCGCGTGCTCGAAAAGCGGTTTGGGAAAGCGGTGAAGGGCGAGGTGATTTCTCAACTGCTTGACGCGGCCTTCCGGAAGCTCCTTGAGGAACAAGAGCTTGAACCGCTGGATACTCCGGACATCGACGGGATTAAAGAGAACGAGGATACGCCAGACACCGAACCTCTCAAGTTCACCCTCAAGTTCGAGGTCGGGCCTATTGCGAAGCTCGATGACTACAAAAATCTCGAACTCGAGCGTGAGGTGCTGAAGGTCGGCGACGACGAGGTCGACGCGGCCTTGGACCAGGTGAGGGAGCGGAACCAGGACTACGCGGCGATCGATGACGCCGCCCAGGAAGGCGACCAAGTCCTCATCGACTTTGACGGGACCGTCGATGGAGAGTTCTTCGAAGGCGGGGCGGGCCGCGATTATCCTTACATTCTGGGCGCCAAACGGTTCTTCCCCGAGTTCGAGGAGGTGCTTATCGGCGCCAAGGCGGGCGACGAGAAGCAGTGCGAAGTGACCTTGCCCGACCATATGCCCCAGGAGGAATTGCGGGGGCAAACGGCTCAATTCACCCTGAAGGTGAAAGAGGTTAAGCGCCGCCAGAAACCGGAGTTGAATGACGAATTCGCGCAGAGTCTCGGCTACGAGGACCTCGCCGACATGCGGGAGAAGGTCCGCGAGACCATTCAGGAACAGTATAATTCCGCCCTTGAGTCTAGGATCCGGGAGCAGGCCATCAATAAGCTGGTTGAAGAAGCGGACTTTGAGCTGCCTCAATCCTGGGTTAATCGTCTAACGGAGTCCTATGTGAAGCAGCTTCGTTCGGACGACGGCTATGAAGAGGATGAGGTTGCGCCCGAAGAAAAGGAAGCGGAGTGGCGTGCCCAAGCCGAGGAACGAGCCAATGAGGAACTCAAACGCATGGCGGTCTTCACCGCCATCATTCGGAACGAGGACCTGCAGGCCACCGAGGAAGACTTTGAGGACGAAGCGGAGCGCATGACGCAAAACTACGGGATGAGGGCCTCCGTGAGTGAAGTGGCTCAAGTGCTGATGGCGGGTCAGATGCGTTCCCAGACCGAGGACCAGATCTTGCGCCGTAAGGCTTTGGACCTGCTCCTTGAACATGCTACAATAACGGAAAAGGAAATCGACAAGAGCGATCTTGAAAACGCTGATGAGGCGGAAAGCGAATCCTGATGGATATGAAGAATCCGATGGACATCCGCGGCGTTACCATCTACGAACAGACCAGCCGGGGCGAGCGCCTCTATGACATCTATTCGAGGCTGTTGGCCGACCGGATCGTCTTTCTCGGAATGCCCGTGGATGACCTGGTGGCGAACTACATCATCGGCCAGTTGTTGTTCCTTGAGGCCGAGGATCCCGATAAAGACATTCAGTTGTATATCAATACCCCCGGCGGCAGTGTGACGGCTGGATTGGCGATTTACGACACCATCCAGTACATTCGCCCCAATGTGTCGACTATCTGTCTGGGGCAGGCCGCAAGCATGGGGGCCGTGCTCATGGCGGCGGGGACGAAGGACAAGCGTTTCTGTCTTCCCTATGCCCGCTTCTTGTTGCATCAGCCCATGGGCGGCGTGCATGGCCAGGCCTCCGATATTGACATTCAAGCCAAGGAAATCATC
>PUOI01000312.1 GCA_003552765.1 Candidatus Hydrogenedentota bacterium
CGACATGAGCGTCCACCAAATCTCGCTGCCAAACTCCGGCATAGCCGTCCATCCCCGGTGGCCCCTCTCCCCCATGATCTCGACGATTGCGGGTGACAGTTCGGTAAGCCGCGCATGCGCGTCCGTGAAGCCGCCCAGGTTTCCATAGGTCATGACAAGCAGTAAGACCATGCCTGTTAGCATAATGCCGCCCTGCAAGGCGTCGGCGTACATCACGCCCTTCAGGCCGCCCACGGCGACGTACATCGCCACCAAGGCCGCGAAGAAAAACAGGGCGGTCTCGTAATCGATGCCAAAGCGAACCTCGATAAACTTGGACGCGCCCATGAGCACCACACCGGAATACAATGGCATGAAAAGCAGGATGAGTATCGCGGTGAGCCCTTGGATGAAGGAGGACTGATATCGCTTGCCCAGCAGTTCGGGAAAGGTGTGCGCGCCAAGCCGGTGGCCGATGTATCTGGTGCGGCTGCCCAGAAACACAAACGCCACGAAGATGCCCACGAAAATATTAAGCGCGGTCAGCCACAGGATGCCCAGTCCGTACACCGCCGCCACCCCCCCAAAACCCACCACGGCCGACGTGCTGATGAAGGCCGCCCCGTAGGACAAGGCCATGATGACGGGATGGATCTCCCGCCCGGCGACAAGGTAATCCGTGGCGGTGTGGGTGCCGCGGAATCCCCTGTAGCCTAGGTATCCCATGACAAACACATAGATGATGACAAGCAGTGTGAGAAAGAGCATCCGTCCCTTCCAAACTCGGTTGCATAACCCCGCCCCTCGTCACGTTTTGCCGGGCGCGCTCTTCCCCACCGCGTCCCGGCGGCGCGGGTCATTGGAGCTTGCGGTGATCCAGCACCCGTTTGGATTTTCCCGTGGTCCGTTCGAGGGTGTGTTCGGGAGCCAACTCAACACGCATGCGCACACCCGTGTTGCTTTCGATGGCCGACTCCAAGGAATCCCGCAGCACTTGCAAGTCGCGCATGCGGTCCGAGAAGACCTGAGGCAGTACCTCGACCTTGACCGTGACCTCATCAAGGGCTCCAGGCCTGTGAATCTCGATGAGGTAATGCGGCGCGGCGCCCTCGACTTGCAGTAGCGCCTCCTCGACTTGTGACGGATAGACGTTGGCGCCCCGGATGATGAGCATGTCATCGGTGCGCCCGACCACACGGTGCATGCGCACCGATGTGCGGCCGCAAGCGCACGGACAGGTCTCAAGGGCGGCGATGTCCCGCGTCCGGTAGCGGATGATGGGCATGGCTTCCTTCGTGAGCGTGGTGAACACCAACTCCCCATAGGAGCCATCCTCGATGGGTTCGAGCGTGTCGGGATCCACGCACTCCACGATGAAATGATCCTCTTGGACGTGCATGCCCTCGTGTTCGCTGCATTCCCCACTCACGCCCGGCCCAATGATCTCGCTGAGGCCGTAATTGTTGAACGCTTCGATGCCTAGCTGCTCCTCGATCTGCTCGCGCATCTGAACCGTCCACGGCTCGCCGCCGAAGTGGCCGTAGCGCAGGTTCAACGAACGAGGATCAACGCCTTCTTCCCGGCATACCTCGGCAATGCTCAGGGCATAACTGGGGGTGCAAACAAGCACTTCGGGCTGCAAATCTTGCAAGATGAGCACCTGCCGCTTCGTATTGCCTGCCGCCACGGGGATAACCGCCGATCCCACTTCCTCAATTCCGTAGTGCAGACCGAATCCACCCGTGAACAACCCGTATCCAAAGGCGACATGGACCGTGTGCTCGGGGCGCAGCCCGCCCGCGTACAAGAACCGCGCGCACAGATGCGCCCAGGTCTTCAGATCCCCCCGTGAATACGCGACAAAGGTTGGCCGGCCCGTGGTGCCGGAGGAACCATGATACCGGGCCACCTCCGACCGGGGAATGGCGAGAAAACCCAAGGGATAATCGTTGCGGAGGTCGTCTTTCGTGGTGAACGGGAGTTTGCGCAGGTCATCCAGCGACTGAACATCCTCCACCGCGATCCCCGCGCTTTGGAATCGCTCCCTGTAGAAAGGGACCTCGGCCGCCTTGGCCAGCGTGGCGCGCAGACGGCTGAGTTGAAGCTGCCGCAATTGCTGACGGGACATGGCCTCCGCGGGATCCCACCACTCGGGCTCGGCGTCAGTGGCGTGGTCAACAGTGGAACTGCTGCCTGTCGACATGAGTGTATCGCTCCTTAAGCCCAAATGGGCTCTCTAGTCCAGCATGGAAATCCACGTCCGCGGCGGACGTGGTCAGGCGAAGTTGCATTCGAAGCGAGCTTGGCCCTCTCTCCGGGCGGAGGACACAGCAAGGCCAGCAAGCCGGGCGGTAAGGTATCACATTTGGAAGGACATTGCCAGCAACCGAACCTCCCCGACCCGCGGGTATCGCCGAGCCCTGGAGCCGTCATGTGGCGCTGCCGCCCTTGGGTGTCCTATACTCGTGTTGAAATGTTGTCACTGACCAAAGCCAGGAGGCGCGAATCCGCATGGAGATCCAAGTCCACGCCGCAAACGAATGGACCGTATCCGCTGACACTGTATTGATCCTCCCCGCATTCGAAGGGGAACGTCCCGCCACGCCGCTGGAAATCTCCGCCGTCACGGCGGTGCGCGAGGAGGGCGTGTTCACGGGCAAGGCCGGACAGACGTCTCTGCTGCCGCGCGCCGCCGATTGCCGGGGCGTGTTGCTGCTGGGGCTTGGCGGGCGCGGCGAGTGCAATGCCGAAACGTTCCGCCGGGCGGCGGGTAAAGCGGCGGGCGAACTTTGCCGTTATCGTGCGGACCGCGCGGCGCTCTTCATCGCCGAGGGGTTCCCCGCATCGCCGGAGGCTTTCATCGAGGGCCTCGTGTTTGGGCAGTACGAGTTCACGCGCTACAAGAAGCCCGCCGAGCCGCCGTCCGTTCCCATTGCGCGTCTCGACATCGTGGCGGAAGACCGGGATCGCGTGGATGTGACCGCCTGTGAGCTGGCGCGGCATGAAACAGCCAACGCAAACTGGGCCCGCGATCTCGCGCACAGGGGCTCCAGCGATCTCACCCCGACCAAGCTCGTGGGCGAGGCCACCACAATGGCGGCGGAAGTTGATTGCGGCGTGGAAGTCCTCGACCAAGAGAAGCTCGAGGCGCTTGGCATGGGGGCGCTGCTCAGCGTCGGGCAAGGCAGCGAGGAGCCCGCGTGGCTCGTGACCCTCAGCTACACCCATCCCCAAGCGAAACGCACGGTGGCCCTCGTGGGCAAGGGCATCACCTTCGATTCCGGCGGCATCAGCATCAAGCCGGGCCAGGGCATGCATGAGATGCGGTACGACATGTGCGGCGCGGCGGCCGTGCTCGGCGCAATGAAGTCCATCTGCCAACGCAAGCCGCCGATCAACGTCGTCTGCGTCGTGCCGGCGGCGGAGAACATGCCGGACGGACGGGCCACGCGGCCCGGCGACATCGTCACGGCGTACAACGGAACCACCATCGAGGTCCACAACACGGACGCCGAAGGGCGCATGATCCTCGCGGACGCCCTTGCCTACACCACGGAACAGCACAAGCCGAACGCGATTGTCGATGTGGCGACCTTGACCGGCGCGGCCATCGTGGCGCTGGGGCATTTCGCGGCTCCCGTCATGACGCCGGACGATCGCCTGTGGGCGCAACTCGAAGCGGCGGGCGATACCACGGGAGAACGGGTCTGGCGCTTGCCCTTGTGGGACGAACACGATCAACTTATCGACGCCACGCTCGGCGACATCGCCAACATCGGCCCCAAGGGCGAAGCCGGGACCATCGTGGGCGGCGCGTTCCTGAAACGCTTCGTCGGAGACACCCCCTGGGCCCACATCGACATCGCGGGTATGGCCTGGAACGTCAAGCATCTCCCCTACTGGAACCCCAGCCACGCCACCGGCTACGGCGTGCGCCTCCTCACCGAATGGGTCGCGCGAGAGGCGGCGGAAGGGGCAAGGTAGAGACGTCCGGGTTGGATTCGCTGGACGGGATGGGCAGCATGGACAAGGGGGAGTGGCATGACGGCGAATGAGGAACGGGGTAGTGCAGGCGGGGAGCGGCTGCTTCCGAAGCATGGTGGTTACCGGAATCTGAAGAGTTTCCAGGTCGCGCAATTGGTCTATGATGTCACGGTGCGGTTCTGTGACCGATACATCGACAAGAAGAGCAGGACCCACGACCAGATGGTTCAGGCCGCGCGGTCTGGCGTTCAGAACATCGCGGAGGGGAGCGTCGCGAGCGGGACCTCGAAGAAGATGGAGCTGAAACTGACGAATGTGGCCAAGGCCAGTCTGGCCGAGTTGCGCCTGGATTACGAGGACTTTCTCCGGCAACGGGGGCTGGCGTTGTGGGCGCGGGATGATCCGCGGCGGCGAGCGCTGGTGGCGCGGCGATGCGCCACGGCGGACGATGTGGCGAGGTGGGTTAAGGAGACGGCGGAGCGTGGGTCCCGTGAACAGGACGGCCAGACCGGCGCCGGGTCCATTCAGTCCATACAGTCCATTCTTTACCCCGAGATCTCGGCGAACGCCGCCCTGGTGCTGATCGGCGTGGCGGCGGCATTGCTGGATCGCCAGGTGGCGGCGCAGGCCTGCACCTTTGAGCAGGAAGGCGGCTTCACAGAGCGGCTTTACCGCACCCGGCGCGCGAACCGCGTGAAAGGGAGCGATCGGCAATAGTGCGGAGCTGCCGCCATAAGTTGACGACCTGAAGTGCTCCCGAGCATACCTGTCAATGAGCGAGTGCCAGCTTGAGGCAATTCTTGGCAACACCATGACAGCGTTCGTGAATCGCTAGCTTGACGAACGGCCTTCGGTCTTGCTACACTCTGCTCACCTGGTAAGGGCGACTAGCTCAGGTGGTTAGAGCGCCGTCTTCACACGGCGGAGGTCACTGGTTCAAGTCCAGTGTCGCCCACCATCGTAACTCCCGCCGAGACAACGACTTACGTTGTTTACCCGCCTAAGCGCGGCGCGGCCTAAAGGCTTGCGAGATTGTGTACTTGGTACACAAAAGCCGATAGGAGACGCGCCATGGCGACACCTAAGCTATCCTTCCATAAAAGCAAAAGACAGTATTACGCTCGCTTCGACGGCAAGATGGTCTACTTCGGTAAGGACCCCGCGCAGGCCCACCAACGTTTCGCAGAAGCTTACACGCGATGGCAGGCGGGAGAGACCGTTGCAAGCCCCACTGGCCAAGACGCCATTACCGTGGTCGAAGCAGCAGAGCGCTACATTTCCTATGCGCAACGCCACTACGGACCGGACCATGGAGAGGTGGTCAAGATTCGCCTCCACTTGCAGCGGCTATGTAGTC
>PUOI01000584.1 GCA_003552765.1 Candidatus Hydrogenedentota bacterium
ACGGTCTCCAGCGAGATGACGATATCCCCCAACACCCGCGCCTCTTCGCCGGGGTGTTCTTCCTGCGGGAACGCGAGGACATCCGTAGGGGCGTCCACGTCCCGGTATTGGCAATTGAGTTCGCGCATGCGCTCATCGCCGCAGAACAGTAAACTCACCTCGGCATCGCCCGCGTACCCTTCTCCCTTGTACACCTGTTCGGCCAGCTTTTGCAACTTGTCCTGGCGGCACAGCCGCTTGACGCTAGACTCGTTCCGCACCAACAGCTCCACGCTCACTGTTCCGTCCCTCCCGCCATGGGAATGACGTTGGGCGGCTGTTCGGCCAGACCGGGCAGTTCGGGATATTCGGCCCGGTGATGGTAATGCGTAAGCACGCGTTTGCTCAACACCTGCTTAATGACGTCCAAATCCCGCAGCGTCAGGTCGCATTCATCGAACTGACCGTCCGCGGCGCGGGCATCCACGAGCTTGTTCACGAACTCGCGAATGCACTGCTCATCGGGGCGCTTAATACTCCGCACGCCCGACTCCACGCCGTCGCAAATCATGAGAATGGCTGTTTCCCGGCTCTGGGGTTTCGGGCCGGGATACCGGTAGTCGTCCTCGGACACTTCCTCCGGTTTGTGCTGCGCCAAGGCGCGTTGGTAGAAGCACCCAATAAGCGTCGTGCCGTGGTGCTCGCGGATCGCGTCCACGAGGGGGGCCGGCAGATGATGCTCTTCCGCGAGGGCCGCCCCATCGGTCACGTGCGCGGCGATCGCCTGGGCGCTCAGCCGAGGGGCCAGCGCATCGTGGATGTTGACCCCGGTCTGGTTTTCCGTGAAATATTCGGGCCGCCGCATCTTGCCAATGTCGTGATAATAGGCCGCCACCCTGGTCTGCAAGCCGTTCGCGCCTACCGCGCTGGCCGCGGCCTCGGCGAGTTGCCCCAGCATGAGGCTGTGGGAATAGGTGGCGGGGGCTTCCATGGCCAGCCGGCTGAGCAGCTCATTGTTCAGGTCGGAGTATTCGAGCAATTGGATGTCGGTCGTCACGCCAAACATCCGCTCTAGGGGCGGGAGCAAGCCGGGAATGATGAGCATGCATGCGAGCCCATTCAAGCCCAGAAGCGCCAGCTTTTGCGGGGCCATCTCGATAAACGGTGGTTCCGTGGCCAGAATGATCGCGAGCATGACGCCGAGACCGGCCGCCGTGGCCTTGGTCCCGGCGGCGGCCATCTCGCTGCGGCGGCGGACCTTGTGGACGGACAGCACGCCCGTCAAGGCCATGGCGCCCATGACCACCAGGAGCCGCCAATCATAGTTGTACTGAATGGAGAGCATGACCACGGCCACAAGGCTCGTAATGGCCGCCAGGCGCGTGTTGGTGAGGATGGCCAAGAGCACAGCCCCTGCCATGGCGGGCACCGCGAACCCCGATGGCGCCAAGAAGCCAATCACCCATCCCGCTATCAGAATCCCGCACAGGACGATAAGGGCGAGATAGAGAAAGGTCTGGGGATCATCCCGCCTGCCCGTGACAATGGGAAGCGTGCGGTAAATGGCGGCCAAGGCGAGCCCAGCGAATATCATGTGTGCGGCCAGCGCCCCCCAGGTTGCGCCGGACGGCTGCGTGTTGGCATGCTTGCGCTCAAGGTAGGCGCGCACGTCGGAACGGGATTGCTCCGTCCACGGGCGTCCCTGTTCCTGCATGATCTCCAGCCGGCGGATGGGCTTCATAACGGGGTCCACGGCATTGCGGGCCGTTTCCCTGTGATTCGCCGTGGTGACAGGATCATGGACCAGCGTGTCCCGCAGATCCTGGCGCGCCACAGCGGCGGCGGCGGCGGCCAAGCGGGCGGGCTCAATCCCGGTGTCCCCGCTGTCCTCCTCCGTCTCCTGGCGGTCTCCTATTTCGTCCTCCAGCCGTTCCCGCAACAAAACGGCGGCTTCGCTCACGGTGGGGACCGCGCTCAAGGCTTCTTGTCCGCTGCGGGGAAGATCGGGGCTTCCTTCTCCCCGCACGATATGAATCTGCGCCGCCGTGTCACGCGTTTCAGCCAGACTCTCGCGCGTCCCGGAACTCAATACGCCCGCGGTGAGGACGTGCTCAAGTCCCTCGCGCGCAACGGGGGCCAGTTCCGGGAGGTGCGCGAATTCCATCGCGCCAGGCTCCGGCCCATCCAGCCGCTCGGTCTCTCTCGGCGCCTCGCCGCCGTTCTCCGCGAATACCCGCGCCGGAAGCGTATCCGTGCGGGGCTTCAGCCACGGGACCAACAAGGCCGGGCTGTCCAAATCCTGGAACAAGGAGCGCCGCTCGCTCAAGTCCTCCGCGAAATCGTGGACCGCACGAGACACCACCTCCTCGGCGGACTGTTCGCTCGTCGACGCCAGCAACGCTTCCCGTATGGCTTGCTCGAGAGCAGACCGCTCATCCCGCAAGGCGTTGATTCGCTCCCGCAGGCTGCGGAGACGGTTCTCCACGCGCTCCTCGTCAACGATATACACAGGGGGAACGCGATCCGCGGCTTCCTCGCGGGCCTCCCGCGTGGCTTGCAGGTCCACGGTCTCGAACGCAAACGCGGCCTGCCATTCCTGGGTGGCGATCTCCTCGGTCTCGATGGCGTTACGCACCGCGGTTTCGTCATTGCCGCCGGGATACTCCGTCAGCACGGCCACCAACGTCACAAAGGCGGCGAGTAGGGCAAGCCGCTGCATCCAGACGCCATCGCGCCTGAAGCGGGCAAGCCAGTCCGCAACCCGCTTAAGAACGTAACGGTCCCGGGAGGGTCCTGCTTTAGGGGAACGGGCGGGGGTCATTCCGGGGTATCCGTGGCCGGGGCATCTGTGCGAACCCGTCCCTCTGGGGACTCCGCATCGCGCGCCGCGGCGTCGGCTTCGTACGCGTCAACGATATTCTGCACAAGGGGGTGCCGCACCACGTCGCTCCGGTCGAGGTTGACAATCGCCACCCCGGGCGTATCCCGCAGCACGCGGCGGGCCTCGATCAGCCCGGACACCTTGGACGGCGGCAGGTCAATCTGAGTTATGTCGCCCGTGACAACGGCGGTCGAGCCTTCACCCAGTCGTGTGAGAAACATCTTCATCTGTTCCGTGGTTGTGTTTTGAGCCTCGTCCAGAATTGCAAACGAATGCGCCAACGTGCGCCCCCGCATAAAGGCGAGCGGCGCAATTTCTATCATTTCGCGCTCCGCCAGCCGCCGGACCCGCTCCACGTCCAGCATCGAATACAACGCGTCATACAGCGGCCGCAGGTACGGGTTGACCTTTTCTTGCAGGTCGCCCGGCAAAAAACCCAAGTTTTCGCCCGCTTCCACCGCGGGGCGCGTGAGAATCAACCGGTTCACCCGCTTATTCAACAAGGCCGACACCGCCGCCGCGACGGCGAGGTAAGTCTTGCCCGTGCCGGCGGGCCCCGTGCAAACGGTAACGTCGCTATGCTTCAGGGCGTCCAGATACTCCTTTTGGCCGCGGGTGCGCGGCTTAATCTGCATGTCCTTCCTTAACGCCCGGGGCGCTTCGGAAAGCACGGCGCCCAAGTCCGCCGCACTGTCCCCGCGCGCTTCGTTCAACGCATAAGTGAGATCGGACACATCGGGCGTATGGCCCTTACGAACCGCCGACAAAAGCTCGTCCAGCATTTGCCCCACGATAGCGGTTTCCTTCTCTTCGCCAATCACCAGTATCTTGGCGCCGCGATCCACGATGCGGACTGCCGTATCCTGCTGGATTCGCTTGCGCAACTCGCCGTTCCGCCCCAGCAGCTTGATGGCTTCCTCGTGGCTATTTAGTTGAATCTCGTGTGTCAGCTTCGTTCGAACTCCATGGTTAGGCTAGCCCATCCGCCGCGGGCCGGCGTTAGTCCTCCCCGGACTCACCGGGCAACTCCACGCGGTAGACGGTCTCGCCTTCCCGGACCATACGCCGGGTGCGCCGGATGGCCGCCTCCAATTCTACGGGATCATGTTCCAACCCCCTGATCCGCTCCTCAAGGGCGTCGCGCCGTTCCTGGTGCGCGCGCCATTCTTCGCGCAATTCGCGCAGTTCCTGTTCGCCCCGTTGGTATTCCTCGTAGCGGCCCGGCAAATCCCGATGCCAAGCATACAGGGCGCATACCCCAACCGTGGCGCTCAACGCTAGCCAGTACCCAATTCCCGGACATCTACCCATGGCGTCTCCTCCCCGGTGCGCCGCCGGTCCGCGTTTGTGGGGAACGGGCGCCGCCTGAGCCGTAGTCCAGGAGCGGCACCCAATCCCTTAACACCATTATACTATAGTTTCACTGCAAAAGCGCACATAAACGCTGCCGCGTCGATGCGCCCGCGTTACTTGATGTTGTAGAAGGCCTGCATGCCAGGGAACACCGCCATGGAGCCCAATTCTTCCTCAATGCGGAGCAATTGGTTGTACTTGGCGATTCGGTCGCTGCGGGAGGCCGAACCGGTCTTGATCTGCCCCGCGTTCGTCGCCACCACGAGGTCGGCGATGGTGGAATCCTCGGTCTCGCCGCTGCGGTGAGAGATGACCGCCGTGTACCCGGCGCGTTGCGCCATCTGCACGGCGTCGAGGGTCTCGGTCAGCGTGCCGATCTGATTCACCTTCACGAGGATGGAGTTGCCGATGCCCTTCTCGATGCCCTGGGCCAGGAACTCCGTGTTCGTCACGAACAGGTCGTCGCCCATCAACTGGAGCTTCTTTCCCACTTTTTCGGTGAGAATCCGCCACCCTTCCCAGTCGTTTTCGGCCATGCCGTCTTCAACGGAGATAATGGGGTACTTTTCGCACCACTCTTTCCAGAAATCCGCCATCTGTTCGGCGGAGTGCTCGGGATTCTTCTCGGCGCCGAGAATATACTTGCCATCCTTGTAGAACTCGCTCGCCGCGGGATCCAAGGCCAGCATGATCTCCTTGCCCGCCTCGTAGCCCGCATTCTTGATGGCTTCCAGGATAACCTCTATGGCTTCCACGTTCGAGCCCAGGTTCGGCGCGAACCCGCCCTCGTCGCCAACAGCGGTATTCATGCCTTTGCCCTTGAGCACGCTCTTGAGCGAGTGGAAGATCTCCGCGCCCATCCGCAGGGCCTCGCGGAAGGTCTTCGCGCCCACGGGCATGACCATGAATTCCTGCACATCCACGTTGTTATCGGCATGCTCGCCGCCGTTGAGGATGTTCATCATGGGCACGGGCAACATATGCGCGTTCACGCCGCCGAGATACTTGTACAGCGGCAGTTCGAGGGTGGTGGCCACGGCCTTCGCCGCCGCCAAGGACACGCCCAGGATGGCGTTCGCGCCGAGCTTGCTCTTGTTCTTCG
>PUOI01000376.1 GCA_003552765.1 Candidatus Hydrogenedentota bacterium
CAACTGGAAGAGGCTGCGTGATACTGAGCACGTAAGAATACTTGTGCTGATATTTGTAGTTTCCTCTGCGCTATGAGGATATGGATTTATCGCATTACAAATTATGCGGATAAATAACGACGGCAGCAAAGAAAAAGGCCGTTCTGAGAGAGAACGGCCTATCCGCACAATTACCCATGTCGGCGCTCGGGTTGCTTCCCAGCAAGAGCCCTATCCTCCGCATGGGGGTAAGTATCATAGCGAATGGGAAGAGAAGTGTCAAGAACAAAGAGTATCCGCACAATTCTGAAAGCGAAAAATCCGCCGTTATCCGTTTTTTTGTAGCAACGAAAGCCTGTTTGTTGAAATCCGGAAGAGACGTAATTTGGTCGTTTATTTTATGCCTGATGGATGCGCTTGAAAGAATAGCCCATCCACAACATTTGACAGTATCTCCACCGACTGCCTGCGGATTCAATCCGAATATGCGAAAAGACGGGGCAAGGAGTTTTTCTGGGGCATGCGGATGAACGACACGCATGATCAGGGCTACGGGCGGTGCGACCATAACGCCATCGTAAATCCTCAGTGAACCCCGTTCAGATTGTGAACTATGCAGCAATGCCAGAAATCGGGTTCGCTATCGGGATCGGGATCGAAAAAATGGTTTTAGCCCATGAAAAACTCGACGTGTATCGTCTTGCAGTAGGTTATGTGGCATGGGTGTTTGAACAATCCGAGAAAGCATAAAGGACGATCCCGATCCGCGCCGCAAGGGCGACTTCGCCTTCGAGACGGTCGATGCCTTTGAGGGCCCCGAATAAATTTATGTAGTGAATGGACGCAATAACTGCAGCTGATCTCATTATTATTATTAACGGTTGAAAATACTTAAAGGAGACAAAATGGAAAGATATGTTGCGATCGATAATGTCTGCGCCTGGCCTAACTTGACACTTATGCCGCAGGGGACGCTTCTGGCTATCATTTTCAGCCAACCGGCGCACCCGGCGCCATCTTTTTGCGCAGCGAGGACGATGGGCGCACCTGGCGGCATTTCTCGACCGTCGCGACGGGATCGGCAACACAGCGCTGGTGTACGCGACCTATTACTCCCAGTATCAGCCCTCCTGCCGCTTGATCCTGACGGGCTGGCCGCTTTCAGCGACCTGCAGGCCCTGGAGTTCGAGCTGACCAAGGAGGTTTCGATCTACCGCGCCTTTCCCGATCCGCTTTTCTACAGTATGCACGCGGCGGGACTGCCCAGCGGCGTGCGCGTGTTCGCCGCCACGTTCGAGCGTTCTCCGGTGGATGTGATCTTCGAACCGGATCAGTACGGCAACATCTGGACGGCGCCCGAGACGCCGTCGTACACGGCCACGATGAGCAACCGCACCGATGCCGAGCAACCGATCCGGTTGACGCTGGCGACCCGCAGTTATGACGGCCTGGAGGAGACCAGCGTCGAACATTCGGTCGAGGTTCCTGCGCGCGGCAGCGCCTCTGTGACGCTGCCTCTGGTGCTCGAGCGCTACGGGCTTCACACCGTCACGCTGGGCATTACGGACGAGTACCATACGCGCGTGGCGCGTGAGACGAGCCTTGCCTGGCTGCATCCGGACACGCGCGAGCGGGGCGGGTGGCAGGAAGAGCACGGACCGATCTTCGGGTTCTGGGACTGGAACGGTTCGCATGGCACGCCGCGCGGTATTCCGCGTCTCGAGGTCATGCGCCGTGCCGGTGTCGAATCGACCATGCAATCGATACGCACCTATTCCGAAGAAGACCTGGAATACATGGAGAAGCACGGTTTTCAGACCCAGATGCTCGGCTACCAGCTCCATCCGGCGCGCATGCTCGGTGATGACTGGGACCCGTCGAAGCCGGAGGAGATGGGCGCTGAGATAGTCGAACGGATGAAAGCGACTGCGCTGGTTGAAACCACGGCGGTTAACAAGCCGGATCTGGCGGTGTTCTATGCCGAGCCGATGATCGGACCGGTTTCCTACATCAGTCAACCCGAGTTTTTCGGCGAGCCCGAATACGAAATGACCGAGGCCGAACAGGCGCGTTACCAATCGTTCAAGGAGGAGTTCCTGATCGCGGCGCGGGCGATCAAGGCCGAGTGGCCGCAGGCCCGGATGGTCTTTCCCTGGGGCATTCCCTCTTTCCCGATCCCGTACCTCAAGTACAGTCCTGAGGTCACCGAGCTGATGGACGGGCCCGGGGTGGACGTGGTGCTGTTCGAGCGTCCGCCGGAGATGCAGATACACCAGGTGACTTTCGCCTCGGTCATGTGGCAGCTCAAGGAGGCCTGGCGCACGCATACGGACAAGCCCTGGCCGGCGCTGATGTCGATCGAGGGGCCGGTGCCCTCGCCGACCATGCCAGGGGGAATCACCGAACAACAGGAAGCCGACCACTTCGCGCGCGCCAACCTGATCCTCAACGCCGGGTACAACGTGACCCGGCTGCTGGGCTTTCCGTCGGTGGCCCACTGCGCCAGCTTCTGGGGCGAGCAGCATTACGGCGGCGGCCTGCTCGAGCGTATTCCGCTGCTGAATCCCAAGATCGGCTACGTGGCCTTCGCCACCCAGACGCGGCATCTGAACCGCATGAACTTCGTTCGGACGATTCCCACGGAAAACACCACCGTCTTCGCCCTGCAATACGAGCATTACCGCACGGGCGAGCGGCTGCACGTTTTCTGGACGCTGCGCGGAGAGCGACCGGTCACGCTGGAAGTGCCGGCGGACGCGAGGGTGCGCGTCTACGACCAGAACGACAACGCAACCGAACCGGCCGTGCGCAACGGCCGGGTGACGTTCAGCATCGACACCTCGCCCTGCTACGTGTGGGGTATTGATGACGTCGCGGAACTCGGGCTGGGCGATCCGGACCATTCCGACGCCGAGATCGGCAAGGTACGCCGACATCTGGGCAACCTGGGTGACGGCTCCTGGCGGCTGACCGGCAATCGCAGCGAGCTTTACGAGCGCAGTCACGAGCAGTTTATTCGCCGCTTTCCTGGCGAGATGACCGCCGAACCCGTGTCGGCACCGGCGGAAGCGGGTGAGAAGGCGCTGGCGGTTCATCTGGCACCGCAGCCGGTCGAGCGGCGTGTGATGCCTTTCTACACGCTGATCGAGCCCGGGCAGCCGATCGAGCTGCCTGGCAAGCCGAGCCACCTGGGGCTGTGGGTCCGGGCCGCAGGCGACTGGGGCCGGGTGGTGTATTTCCTGCGAGACGCCGGCGGTGAGTTATGGATCAGCGTCGGAGAGATGGGGGAATGGAACGTGGACGACGTTCACTGCTGGAGTGCGTTCAACTACGACGGATGGCGCTATCTGCGTTTCGAACTTCCGGGCAACGCGCCCTGGGATCTTTTCCGTGAGAAGGGGACCTCGTTCTGGGGTTCCTACGGCGGCGGCAACGGTATAATCGAATTGCCGCTGACGCTCGAGAAGATAGCTGTCGAGCGGCGAACGCACGTGATCAAACTCGACGAGCTGGTTCCGGCCGATCCGTCCGATGTCCTGCTGGGGGATCTCTTCGTCGAGTATGCGTGCGAGGAAGACCGCGGCGCCGAGGCCGTGCGCCTGTCGCGGCTGCGCATGCCGATGCCGGCGGAACTGCCCGACCTGCCCAACCCGATCGCCGATCTGGCGGAGGCGGGGGTGGGCGCGGTGCCGGCGATTACCGGGATCGAACCGCCCGAGCGGGAGTACGACGGCACACGCTGCCACGTGTATTTCGAAGCGGTCGCGGGCGCGAAGCACTACGACATCTGGGTCAGTCCGTATGAGGACGGGCGCGGCGCGCTGCTGCTGGGCCGGCAGTGGACGGAACCGGGACAGCTGCTGACGGGGCTGGATGCCAATACGGATCTGTATCTGTTCCTGACGGCCACCCTCGAGGAAGGCACGACGCCGCCGTCGGAGCCGTACCACATCAACCTGGTCAACATGTTCCCGTTCCGGTGAGGCGAATGGAAAGGCTATAACACTTTGATAGACGGGAATAATATGTTTTCAGCTTTTGACTTAACTCGTCTGTCTTTCAACAGAATCAGCAATCCACAAAGGAGAGCAGCATGAATTCAGACTTATCCGCCCGCATGGTCGACAATCCCCGGCTGGTCCCGACGACGTATGCCCGCCGGCACGTGTTTCTGGACATCGACAACCTGATCGAGTGGGGCCAGAACATTTACCAGCGTTTTCCCCAGCCCGACCTGCTGCCGACGACCGGCCTCGGCAACGGGTCGCGGGGCTCCTGGGACGCCCGGTCGGGCTGCGCATACGGCACCGTGCTCCACGAGGACGGCCTCTTCCGGATGTGGAGCGGGTGCATGCCCGGCATTGCCAGCCTGGAAGAGGGCGCGGACACCTGGCTTTCCAGCTACAAGGAAAGCCAGGACGGTCTGAACTGGGTGAAGCCGGACCTGGGCATCACGGGGCAGCAAGTTCGATCATGGCTGGGGCATCACCCCGGACTTCAAGCTCGATCCGGACATTCCGCCGGAGGCGCATGAGGGCCGGAGCGCCGTGATGGTCGCGAAACTCAAGCGCGACCGCTACGCCTCGCTGGCCTCGAACGTCCGGGACAGCTTCGACGTGGGACTGGGCCCGCGCCAGGGCGCGGAACTGACGCTCAATGCCCTCACCCGCGGGGGGGGGGCACGGTCCGCGCGGCCCTGGCCGAGCAGAGCGCTGGAGTGCATTTGTGCCCGCGCAAGGGCGAGAGCCTGCCCGGCTTCTCTTTTGACGACTGCATTCCCTTCCAGGGCGACGAAGTATGGGCGCCGGTGCGTTTCAAGGACAAGACCATCGCCGCGCTGCCGCCGGAGATGCCGCTGGTGCTGCGCGTCGAACTCGACAGGGCGGAGGTTTTCGGCTACGAATGGCGCGGGGCATCCTAAGACGGGCTTTGCCCGCAACCCAGAGGTCGGAGGTCAAAACTCAGATTGTTCGGGTAACGAGAGATCGGACGACGACTACGGCGACGATTACGGAAAACGATCAATCATCTTTGCTCTCACTATTATTTTTAGCCAAATTTTTGTTTCTCTTAATTCCTTAAGAGCTATTTTAAGCTTGTGAATAAAGTCAGCTTTTGACTAAGCACTCTGTGCTTCTCCATAATTAGGGGCGGCACAGGTACCACTTCTTAATATTTGATTGGATACATGTCTTGCTGCCTTTTTCGGAGGCAACGCTTCAGATAATTTTATAATGCGAACAGCATAATCGATCAGACGATCTTCCAGGTCGTATTTCCGTTCCTTGGACATTGGATATTGATCATTGGATATTGGATATTTGTC
>PUOI01000062.1 GCA_003552765.1 Candidatus Hydrogenedentota bacterium
TGACCCTGTGGTGGTTGTTCTTGCCCTATTACGGCGCCTTTTTGGGGGCGACGGGCGAATTCCTTATCGGAACCTTCACCGGGGTCCCCGTGGACGGGTACGCTGTCGAGCCGGATGGCATCCTCCAAACCACCACCACCTTGGCCATCATCACCGGCGGGCAGGAGATGCCCATAGAGATTGGCCATCTCGTCACCAACCTCCCCGTGTTCGTGGCGCTCATGCTGGCCACGGGCGGTTTGACATGGCGCTGGCGCTTGGGGATGACGCTGCTTGGGGCCGCCATCCTGGTCGTGGGCCACACCGCCTATCTCACACTCGCCTTTCGTTACGCGGGCCTTATTAGCGAAGCGCCCCAAGTCCCGACCGCCTTGGGTGAAGTATTCTTGACATTGCCTTTTCTGCTTTGGATTCTGATGGGCTACTGGCCGCAAGTGCGCGAATTTTTTGCCGGGGGTGGCGAAGAAGCCCCGCGTGAAACGTAAACCTTACACTTGATCCCAGGATATAGAACGAAGGGCGGACCGCGTTGGTCCGCCCTTCGTGGGACAGGCTCGCTATTCGCTCGGCCACTTAGGGCGCCATGTCCTCGTCCCGTTCGTTTTCCATGGCGTTCTTCATGACTTCCCTGTAGCGGTTGACCCGGTCCAGCCAGGTGTCGTCAAGGTTCTCGCTGACAGCATCGCCGCTTCGTTTGGATATCGCCGGCTTCACGTCAAGTTCGCTCTTGGCCTCGTCCGACAAAGGCCGGTACATTTCCCGCGCCTTCGCGGCCGCCTTGGTTCCCGCATCACCGCGGATGGCGGGCGCGGTACGGCCCGAGCGCTCCATCCGTTCACGGACGGTTTCCGCAGTCTTCTGCACTTCTTCTGCGTTCTTTACCAGTTCATGCGGGTTGTTACCCCATTCGTACAGGATGACGGGACCGTATACCCCGGTTCCCACGCCAATCTCCTCAAATTCGATGTCCAACTCGTCTTCGTAGTCGAACAGGGCATCCATCCAATCGAACGTCCGGCCATCTTCGTAATCGGCGGCCCCGAAGACCCGGCCCTCGGAGAACCCGTCGTTGTATCCATCTATCCAGCCGCCGTGCAGGTATTCGCTGTGCTGGTCCGTGAGCAGAAACTCGAGATAGTCCGAACGGTAGCCCCGGTCGTATCCTTCGCTCCAGCCAATGATGAAGGCATCGTGGTAGTTCACGAAGTAGCCGTCGTTATACGCCCACCAAAGGCCATCATAATAGCCGGCGTCATACGAGTATTCGTCCAGATACGGGATCTCGTGGCCGTCATAGAGGATTTCGGTCCCCATGGTGTCGTATCCATGGAAGTAGCCGTACCAATACTCCTCATCTTCCATAAACCCGTCGTCGAATCCGCGGTCATAGGCCTGCTCGGGTGTTTCTTGGGGCGGACACCCCGTGAGCGCTAGGGCTACAGCCGCCAGAACGCCAGCGGACACCATCCATTGCTTGATTTTCATCGTTGGAGTACTCCTTATCTACTTCAATCTATCGGCTTCGAGGGCTTGCGCTGCGTCCAGCGGCGCTTCCACCTCTGGATGTTGACGGGCTTGAACTCCGCAAGCTACTCCCACTGCTGCTCCGGTTCGGCGTTGAACTCCGTAAGCTGCTGCCGCTGCTACGGTCCGGCGTTGAACTCCGTAGGCTGCTGCTGCTGCCACGATCCGGCGTCGAACCGGAACTGCGCGGCGCGCTGCTTTGTGGTTGCCGGATGGATGTATCGGGACGGCTGACCCGTGGAGCACTTCCACTTACGCGCGGAGCGTCACTACCCACTCGCGGCGCCGAGCCGCTCGCACGGGGGGCATCGCTTCCAATCCGTGGCGCGCTTCCGCTTATGCGCGGCGTGGAGGATTCACGCTGGGGCGCGCTACGTTGAGGCGTGGATTGAGGCGCCGACCGCACGGACGGTCGATCCGGGGCGCTTTGAGACGGCTGGCGCGAGGATTCGCGCTGACTCGCGCTGGATTGGGGCTCAACCGGCCGGCGGGGCAGCGATTCCCGCGCAGGCGTGCGCGAGATGCTGGATGTGCTTTCCGGCGTTGACTGGCGGATGGTCCGCTCCCCGCTATCCGCTGGCGAGCGTGATGTGCTGCTATCACGCGTCACCGAACGCTCCGATGGCGACTCGCGCTCGGGCGTGCGGGTCACGCTGGACGTACGATCCGGCGGCGTCTGACGCACCGTGCGTTCACTGCGTTCACTGCGTCCGTCCGCGTCCGTCCGGCTTCTCTCGCTTGCTTCTGGGGCAGTCGTTCGAGGCGTCAGGGTGCGAATTGGGGAGGCATCGTCGCTCCGTTCTGGCGCACGCGTGGCGCGCGGCGTTTCGGCGGACTCCCCGCGTATCGGCGTGCGTTCCCGATCCATGTCATCCCGGCCATCGCCGGTGATGCGCGTGCGTTCAGCCCCGCGATCACCCGAGTCGCGGACGGTAGTGCGCGAGGCATCGCGTTCCTCATCACTGACGCGGGTCCGTTCCGCACCGGGCTCACGAACGCCAGTGCGTTCGGCTGCGCGCTCGCCTGCGTCGCGGATGCCAGTACGGTCCGCTGTACGGTCACTTGTGTCGCGTATACCCGCGCGTTCGGCCGCACGGTCGCCTACGCCACGAAGACCCTGAGACTCGGCCTCGCGCTCGCCGCCGCCACCGCGAACTACCCGGCTATCGGCCGCACGGCGTTCTTCATCCTCGCCGGTTCGGCGGGCGGCTTCGCGCGTCCGCATTTCACGCAGGTTCATCCGGTCATCCGAATCCCGTTCCAGGCGCAGCCGGCCATCTTCACCCGGCACAGTGGCGCTTGGCCGGTCTGGATCTCTAAGACGAACGCTGCGCTCTGCTGCGCTACGGGCATCGGCTCTCTCGGCTGTCCGCACATTCTCCCGGCCCGTGCGGTCCACCGCCGCGAACTGCTGGCGGCCAATTCGGTCTTGCAGAGAGGCGGCCCGCGTCTGAGCTTGGGTCCGGCCCGCGCCCACAGTGTCCGGCCCGCGAATCACGCGGCGCGGGGAGTAATCACGCACGGGGAGATCGGCTTCGCGGTAACGGTCTCTGCCGCGCCCGGGCGCGCCTGAGGCATAGATGTTCCAGATGTGTACATCGCCGCTGGTGATGATGGTTGTGTCCCTGGCTGGATAGACCCGTGCCGGGCCGTACAGCACGTGGGACGCGTACGAATAGGAAGCGCCATGAAGCCCAATGCGCGTGCTGCCCACCGTGAAGTACGCGCTGCCCACCACCACGGGCCGGTCATAGAAATCGAGCGGCGCCCACACGAAGCGATCACCGCTTCGGACCGTGTAGGCCCATGCCGGCGACCAGCCGGGCCGGTACCCCCATATCCAGCCATAGCTCCTGTGATAGGTCCAACGTCCGTAGTGGGTGGTTATGTAGGAGAATGGGTGAGTTCCGACCCATACGTGGCCGACTCGCGGGGTGTAGCTCCAATAGCCAACGCGATAGGGCACATATTCCCGCACCACGGTGGGCCGCCAATACCGGCGGCTATCCACGGTGACCCACTCGCCATAGTGGTGCAAATCGGATACGCCCATCGCCGACGACGTGATCGAGCCACCCGATGACCGCTCAAATCCCTCGGCCAAGACTTGCGCCCGTTCACGGTTCCAGCGATCAAACTCGTCTTCCCGGCTCCGGTCGAAGGAAACGGGTGAACTCGGCAGATACCCGGGATCCACGTATACCCGCCTGCCGGTGCTGACCGTTACCGCACCGCCCTCGGCCGTGCGCACCCTCGCGCGGCCCCAGCGCACCGAGACGGTGGTCGCGCCGTTGCTCGTCACATCGATGCGGACCATGGTGTCCCGCTCGACCTCGACGGAAGCCGCGGGCGTTTCCATCACCACGTTCCCGGTGCTTCGGCTCACGCGGTGGAGGTAGAACGCGCCCCACCACGCCTGAAACTTGGCGTTGGGGGGAAACGACTCAACCTCCGCCCGGCTGCCGTCGGCCATGCGAAGGAAAGAACCGCCGCTCATCTCCATTTCGAGCGTGGCCTCCTCTTCGGCCCATAGCACGTCGCCCGGCAACACGAGCGTGTTCATCGTGGCGAAGCTCCAGTCATCGTCATCCATCCCTCGCACCAACGCCCCGCCGGCTTCGTAGCTTACTCGGCCGTGCATCGGCGCATCGGCGAAGGCTTGGGTGAATAGCGTGAGCCCCAATCCCACGGCTATTGCCCCCATCCAAATCGTTGTCTTGGCCTCCATTGTCTTACCCTCCAATAAAATGTATCTACGGCGTCATGCCGAGTGGGGAACCATTTCCTTACTAAAACTGACGACTTCGACCCGCCTTCATTCACCGCCGGCCAGTCAAGAGACCGCCAGGGCCCTGTGCCTTCCGCCATGTCCCCATGAATTCATTGTACATAATCCGCGTGTATTTCGTGGCGAGCGCTCCCAAGAGCGTAAGACGGAGAGCCGCCCATCAAACGCCGTTTTACGAAGAAATCGCGGGTTTGACCGCCACGGCTTTGAAGAAGGTGTAGCAAAAGACTCCGTCCGCCTCGGCAGTGCGATAGAGCGCGGCTACCCCTTCCTCGAACGCTTCCTTGTCCATCAGACCAGCGTCGATGACCGGTTCCCGGACGCCCTCTATCATGGCCGTGAAGGTGCGGCGGGTGAAGCCCTCCACAAGATCGGGACGGCTCTCGTCCGCGTACACCATGCGGGGAGAAACCGCCACGTCCTCGAAACCGGCTTGCAGGAGCAAGGGATAGAGGCTCCGTCCGAGAAGGGCGTTCCCGCCCGCCCGCGCCTGCAGTTCCACCAAGCACTGAATCGCCCTCTGGGCCGGGGCGCTGTCGGGATGGAAGAATGTCGAGCCGTGATCGCCTTCAATCACGGTGATGGAGCCCCCGGGCTTGAGGACCCGCCGCAAGGCATGCAACGCGCCGAGAGGATCCGGGAGGTGTTCCAGAACAAAGCACACGAAGACGTGGTCGAAAGAGGCCTTCGCAAAAGGCAACGCAAAGAGATCCGCTTGCTGGACGGTCACATTCCCCAGGCCGCCTGCCCGGGCCGCCTGCGCTGCTTGAGCGGCCGACGCGTGAGAGACCTCCACCGAGGCGATGAACGCCCCGGGACTATGGCGCGCCAGCAAAGCGGTTTGTGCGCCCACGCCGCACCCCGCCTCCAAGACGGTATGGCCCGGGGGATAGGCGGTATCGCCATGCAGCAGATCCGCCAATGTGCCAGCTTGATCATGCAACCGTTGGTTTTCCGTCGAGTGGTAGCCGTGAACGTAGTCTTTATGCA
>PUOI01000435.1 GCA_003552765.1 Candidatus Hydrogenedentota bacterium
TCCAGCCGGAAAAGCGTCTCCAATGCGGCGATATCGGGCAAGTCAAAGGCGAAGACCTCGATGGTGACGTCGATGGTGTGTTTCCGGCCCTGGGCGGGGATGAGTTCGACCTCGCCCCGGTACACGCCGGGGGCCGCATCGCCATCGGCATGGTACGTGAGCCAGACGGTCTGCGTCTCTTGGGGCGGCGCGTCGAAGGGTTCATAGGGCAACAAGGGATCGGGCCACAGCGTTTCGTCTTCCCAGGCGCTGGGACGTCTAGGCGAGGGGTTGGGCATTTCCACATAGCCCACGCGGTATACATCGGGCGCGCCGATGCCCTCGGCCAAAGGTCCTGCCTTGACCTCGATATCTTCCACCGTTTGGCGCGTGCTGCGCACCGCAATCTGAAAAGACGCCCGTTCTCCCCGCGCCATGTAAAGGCGGACTTCCTGTTCGCCCCGGCCGCCCGGCCGTTCACTGCCGGGAAACACGGGCGTCAGCGGCGATTCAACCCAGACATGGGTCACGTTGAGCAAACCAGCAGCCGCAAACAACACTGAAGCGGCAATCGCATTCCAAACCATTCTTCTGAGGTCCCGTGGGGTGGTGAGTTCAACCTTCTGGCGTATGTACAAGTATAACTTGCGCCGGGACCTTGTGAGTTGACGCCTCAGGGAATCCACAAAAGTGGCATATTTGTAGAAGCGGCGTCCTTACCCCTATCCGATGGGAGAGAACTCGCGTTGTGCGCCAGGGGTTAAGCGGCGAGGGCGCCGCTTCTACGTTGCGCAATAGTGGCTCGGCCGCTATCGCAAAAACAAGCAGGCGGACGCCCTCTGCCGCTACTTAAGCGTAGTGGAGGCGCGTCCGCCGTGTCTGGCGTGCGATTCTAAGCGATTATTCGGAGGCGTATCCGATGGCGCGCTTGAGGGTGCGTCCGTTGATGGTGAAGCCCATCACGACCTGGGTCCAGGAGATGACCAGCAGCATCAGGAACTCGGTGTTGTGGAAAATGCCGAATCCGCTGATGCCCGCCGTTCCCAGAACGAAAACCACGAGGTACACCATCGCCACGGCAAGCATGAACAACGCCTCATTCGTGTTGTTGATGCCTGGCTTGGAGACCTTCAGGAGTTCGGCCATTGCGACCATGGTGGCCAGAAGGTACATGACCTCGATCCATGAGAGTTGATAGGTGCCGATACTCAAAAAAACCGCTCTCATGTCCGCGACGGCGAGTTGCACGACGATGTACAGCACAAAGAGATAAGTAAACCAAGGCACCACGCCGCAGTACCCCAAAAAGTTGCCGATCTTTTGCCTTTTTGAGCGCGCCACCACGGTAGCGCCCGCAGCCCCCGCATCGGGGTGTTCTTCGTTTTGCTCCATATCGTCCCTAAACATAACTGCTCCTTTTCTTGGATTCCAGCTTCCCGTCAAAGCAAAAGGCGGGCGTCCCCCGCTTGTTGTGGAGTCCGTGCGAAAGACCCCGATTCCAGCCTAGTATAACCCACCGTCCCCTGAGATGCACTCGGGCGGCAAAATGACGCTTTCCCCCAATCCGCCGCAGTAGGGGAGCTATTGTTGCAGGACGCCTTGGGCGGGTTCAAATAGGACACTCCTCCCAATCGCCGGGTTGGACCGGTTGGAATCCCGTTGTCAGTTTTGCCGTTGCGCGTGCTAAGATGAAGCCGGTAAGGCTGTTGAACTCTCTATCGCCCCTCGGCAGATTATGGCAAACCGGTCCGGAAACCCTTATGATCGAAGCGCATCGCCTTAGCAAGACGTTTTATGCGCCGCGCAGCGCGCCCATCGAGGCCGTGCGCGAGGTGTCGTTGTCTGTGGAGGCGGGGGAGATCCTCGGGCTGCTAGGGCCCAACGGCGCGGGGAAGACCACCTTGCTGCGCATGCTCGCCACTATTCTCACGCCCACCTCGGGTTCGTGCAGGGTGTGTGCCGTTCCCGTGAGCGAAAGCCCCCAGGCCGCCCGCGCCAAGATTGGATTTCTCTCGGGGAATACCCGGCTCTACGGCCGGCTCACGCCGCGGGAGTTGCTGCGGTACTTCGGACGGCTCTACGGCATGGATCGGGACACGATCGCCGATCGAACCGAGGCCTTGTCCGCGATGCTCGGCATGGGGGAGTTCCTCGATCGCCGCTGCGACACGCTTTCCACCGGCCAGACGCAACGCGTCTCCATCGCCCGCGTCATCCTTCATGATCCCCCCGTGCTCATTCTCGATGAGCCCACGTTGGGATTGGACATCATGTCGAGCCGCACCATCCTGGATTTCATCCGCGAGGCGCGCGGACGCGAACACGCCATCATCTTCTCGACGCATTACATGACGGAAGCGGAGCTTCTGTGCGACCGGATTGGCCTGATTCATGAAGGCCGAATCCACGCCATGGATACCCCCGCCAACCTATACGCACGCACGCACACCGACAACCTCCAGGACGCGTTCCTCGCCATGATAGGGGCGGAACCCGCCACGGCTGAGGCTGGGCCGGACGTTTCATGAGATTTGCACTCGCTTTAACGATATTCGCCAAGGAACTCCTGGACATGCTCCGCGACCGGCGCACCCTCATCGCGATGGTCGCCGTACCGGTCCTCCTCTACCCCGTTTTGTTCTTGGTGTTCTCGCAGGTCATGATCATCCAGCACGAGCGTATCGAGCGCGCGCCCTCCAAGATCGCGCTCGAAGGCGACGAGGGACTGCTGCGGAGCTGGTTGGAGGCCGTGCCCCGGTTGGAAATCGAGCCATCGGCCGATCCCGAAGAGGATCTCCTTCGCGGACGCGTACATGCCGTCGTCCGGATGGAAGAAACCGCCGGCGCCGCGCTTGAGGCTGGCCAGACCGCGGGCGTCACCATCCTCTACGACGCCATGGAGCAGGCAAGCACCCAAGCCGCCACCCGTATACAGGAGGCGCTTGACGACAAGCACGAGGAATTCCTGGAGACGCGGGTGCGGGAAGCGGGGCTGGACCCCGCCTACGTGCGGCCGCTGGACATCGAACAGGAGAACGCCGCGCCCGCCGCCAAGACGGGCGGGGCCATCCTGGGCATGGTGCTCCCCGTCATCATGGTGCTGATGCTCGGCGTGGGCGCCTTCTATCCGGCGGTTGATCTGACGGCGGGGGAAAAGGAACGCGGCACCTTTGAGACCTTGCTGTCCACCCCCACATCAAAGCTAGAAATCGTGGCGGGAAAATTCCTCACGGTCTTCTGCATCTCGTTGCTCACCGGCCTAATGAACCTCGCGAGCATGCTGGCCACCTTCTGGATCCAAATAGGCCAGCTTGACGAGGAACTCGGTGGGGCGGAGATTCACCTGTCGCCGGTTACGGGACTGATCATCCTGGCCGCCCTGATTCCGCTGGCGTTCTTCATCTCGGCGCTGATGATGTCCGTTGCCGTGTTCGCGCGCAGCTTCCGGGAAGCGCAGAACTTCGTCACGCCCTTCTTCGTGCTGATCACGCTGCCCCCCGCGCTGGTGGCCCTGCCCGGCGTTACTTTGTCTCCCGGCACCCAGTTCCTGCCCATCGCCAACGTGGCCCTGCTGTTCAAGACCCTCATGACCGAACCCGTGGCGGGCGACGCCATGTTTGCGGTGTTCTTCAGCACAGGGGTCTACGCCCTTCTCAGCCTCGTGCTGGCGGCTTGGATCTTTCAGCGGGAGGACGTGGTCCTGTCTCAGCAACGGGGAATTCCCCTTACTCTGCGCCGCGCGAATCTAACGCCCGAGCCCACGCCCACGCCGGGGTTCGCGCTGTTCCTGTACGGCCTGGCCGTTCTCCTGCTGTTTTACGCCGGGACCTATGTCCAAGCCAGAAACGTCTTCACCGGCATCCTTATCACCCAGTGGGTCCTCATATTGCTGCCCGTGGCGTTCTTCCTTTGGTACGTCCGCGTGGACCTCAAACAAGCGTTGCTGCTGCATTTGCCGCGTCCCGGCGATCTTGGCGTCAGCTTACTGATCACGGCCGCCTGGATCCTCATCATCATCCAAATCGGCGTATGGCACGAGCAACTCTTCCCGATACCCGAGGAGTTGGGGCAATACATGCGAAGCCTCTTCCTCATCGAGGAGACCGGCGTGGGCGTCTGGGCGCTTCTCTTCATCATCGCGCTGTCACCCGCCATCTGCGAGGAGGTCCTGCACCGGGGCGCCTTGCTGTCTGGCCTGCGCCGGGTCATGCCTGCGTGGACGGCGGTCATCATCACGGGCATCCTCTTCGGGTTGTTCCATCTCAGTATCCACCGTTTGTTGCTCACGACATTGAGCGGCATCTTGTTGGGCTATCTCGTCTGGCGGAACCGTTCCCTCATCACCGGCGTCGTGGTTCACTTCTGCATCAACGCCGCCGCCGTCCTCGCCATGACGGGGCATCTCCCGGCCTTCTTGCGGGCCTATGTGGAGGATGGCCACATTGAGGAACATGGGCTGCCCTGGCCCGTGTTCGCCTTGGCGGTGGCCGTGTTCGCCGCGGGCCTCGCCCTCATGGAATGGCGCGCCCGCCGGGACGCAGGCGTTTCTTCCCAATCCCCGGAAACATCGCAGACAGAGGCCTGAATTCGGCGCCGTTTTTGCTCCGGGGTGCATCGCTGTGATAGGATTCCTAGCCACTTTTGCCTCTATTCCTGCATGTAACGCTGACGGTCTTCTCTAGCCTACGGCCATCAGCCACACGATTTGGATACGGATTCTTCATGGATTATTTTGGTTACCAGAACGGCACATTGCATTGCGAACAGGTTTCCATCCCGGATCTAGCGGAAGCCATAGGCACGCCGTTCTATGTATATAGCAAGACGGCTCTGCTGGATGCGTACCGCGGCATGGACGCAGCCTTCAGTGAGATGGACCATCTCATCTGTTACGCGGTCAAGGCCAATCCCAACTTGACGCTCAACCGGCTTCTCGCCGAGGCGGGCGCTGGGGCGGAGGTGGTGTCCGGCGGAGAACTTTATAGGGCGCTCCAGGCGGGCTATCCGCCGGAACGCATCGTCTTTGACGGCAACGCAAAGACGCGGGAAGAGCTTGCTCAGGCCCTTGAGGCCGGTATCTACGCCATTAACGTGGACTCGGATAACGAGCTGCGCGTATTGGCGAATCTAGCGCAAGAGATGGACCAGAAAGCCCGGATCGGTCTTCGCGTGAATCCGGATGTCAACCCGGATACGCACCCCAAGATCGCCACGGGTTTGCGTCAGAGCAAGTTCGGCGTGGACCTTTCGAGGGCCGTGGCATGTTACGAGTTCGCCCGCGATCACCCCTATATCGACGCCGTGGGTATTCACGCCCA
>PUOI01000168.1 GCA_003552765.1 Candidatus Hydrogenedentota bacterium
GCAATCAGATAGTCTCCCGAAAAGCGGATGTTGCCCCACCGCAGTTCTTCCCCGTCTTGGATTTGCGCGCCGTAGGATTCCATGAGATCCTCGGTAACGGGATCCGGCGCGTGTTGCTTGAGGTCATCCCGGTCCGGCATCTCGAACGTATCCAGAACCTCCCCCGACGCCAGGTCGATCCGCAGGCATTCATCTTCGTATATCAGATACACGCTGTCTTCAGCGGAAACATAGGGGCTTCCGATGAAGTTGGCGCCGGGATGATTCGGGAAGTAGATTGGGGCGTCTTCCGCCTCGTAGTCGTAGTCCGTGAAATTCGCCCCTACCTTTGGCAACTCGAGGTCCCACAGCTCAATCCCCGTATACACACACCGCGCCGAGATTTCGTGCGGTCCAAGGATGACCAACCGGCCCTCCACCACTTGCGGAATGGGCCCATGCATGTGGCGGGGCAATGTCTTGTGATTGGGTTCTCCGCCAAACCATGCAATGCCCAGCGGCGCCTTCACGCGATCGTCGGCGGAATAGGCCGTGTTGGCGGCGTCCGAGTATTGATGCGTCCATGTATCCGAACCGGGCAACGGGCCGGGCCGGGTCAAGAGCACATACTCCTCTTCCCGAGACATCGCGGATTGTTCGAGGGCGGCCGCCTCGGCGGCGTTGGCGAAGGCCTCCTGCTCGCCATCTTGGACAGGCAGATAGATGGCGCCGCCGTAGGGCCGCAAGGGACGAAACAGGGCTTCGACGAATGCCGCTCCCTCGTTCAAGCCACCGGCCTCGGGATCCTCCGACACGATGAGGCTGGCGATATAGGGCGGCGCCTGCAGGGTGGCCGCGGCGCCTTCATGCACCGCGACGCGCTCGCCGTAAACACCAGCCCTCACGAAACGCTCCCGCAGCTCGGCGACTCTGTCCGGATCCGGGTCGAAGGCGGTGATGTGCATATCCGATTGCGCCAACAGCTCTTCGAGGAACCGGCCCGAGCCAACGCCAAACATGAGTCCGTAACCTCCCCTGAGATCGGTCTCGGCCAACGCTTGTTGCGCATGTTCGGCCCACGCATCGTCCTGAGACTCAAGCGGCTCGGGGGCGTACTCATGCACCACTGTTTCCGCCGCTCCTGAGGCAAAACAATAGATCGCGCCTTCCTCGGTCACCACGAACAGGCGGTCGTGAGCGGCGAGCATGCTGAAGACCTCGCCTTCCACGGTTTCCGTCCATGCGAGTTCCGCGGTCCCCTCTTCGCTGTCCACGTCCACCGCGAAGATGTGGCCGTTGTCGCCGCTGCCGTAGAGCGTGGAGCCCGCCCTGAGATGAAGCCGGCGCAACCCCTCGATGGCGTCCGATTCCCACAGTTCCTCAAGCTCGTAATAATTGGAAAGCACTCCCCTGCTGAGGCGATCGCTGACGCCCGGCGCCCGGCTCGCCGCATCCCGGCGGGAATCGGAAAGAGACCGCCCAAAGCGGTCGAACTCAGGTTCCGGGGGCTCTTCCTCCGTGGCTTCCAGTTCCGAGGCGTATGCCGTGATGCGTCCGCTGCCGGGATCCACCCCAATGAACGCATCCCCTGTCGTCAAATCCACATTAACCGAGCCAAACTGGGCGCCATCCACCGTGGTGTACATGTGCGTCAGCGTGTAGTCGCGCACGTTGAAGAACCAATCGCCCTCGACAAAGACGCGGTGTCCGCCCGCCCCCTTGCCGGTGGTGTGAGTAGCGACGTTGAAATATTGGATGGCCCCTGTGTGACGGTCAAAAACGGCGGGGGTGGTTCGTCCGCCCGGCACGAACAGTTGATCGCCTTTCACGACGAGCTGGCCCTGTGGCGCGACGCCGCCGAAAGAGTAAAACCGCTTCGAGTCCACGATGGCATCGCTTGCGGCCCCTGAGTTGACCCATTCGACCTCACCGGTCTCGGCGTCCAGCGCGCAAACGAACCCCCCTTCGTGAGGCCAGAAACCGGCCGCGAAGTACAACGTGCCGTCTTTGATCACCGGCCCGCCGCGCGCGGCCCACATGCTGATAAGCCGTTCATTGCCCAACACAAGACGGCCATTGGGAGCCGCGTTGAAGGTCCAGATCTGGTCGCCGGTCTCGGCGTCCACGCAATGCAGGCGGCCGTCATCGGAGACCGCATACACGCGGCCTTCCCAGACGAGCGGCGCCATCCGCACGGGGCCATCCGTGTAATAGCGCCATCGCTCCTCGCCGGAATCCACATCGTAGGCCGTCACGCTGTCGGAGACCATCGAGGGCACGTAGAGCATGCCGTTCGCCGCCACGGGCTCATACGACTTGTCGAAGGCCAGCTTCTCGAAGTCGTCCATTTGCCACGGCCAAGCCCGCTGGGGTTCGGGGAGTTCCCGCACCCAATGCAACTCGAGATCCTGCTCCAACGCATGAGGGCTCGAAGCTGTCCGGGCTGGGTTATGCCGGTACATGGGCCAATCTTCCGTGGCTTCCCCAAACGCCAAGCCTTGTGGCGCAAGAAGAATTCCAGCAGCCAATAAAGAGAGAACTCTGAACAAATAGCACTCTGGGCAGGTACGCATCATGTCACCTCACGTTTTGCCGCTCGGTACGCCGCAGTTTCAACGAATTAACTACCAGCGTACGGGATGCGCGCGGTGGGATCAAACCGTGGAGGAAAATTTGCTGGATAGCCCCTCCCAAAGCGGAAGCGGCTGCATCTCAGTGGGCCGGTGGTACTGGTCCGTAGTTCCAAGCTGGCTTTCGCCAAAAAATTTCTGTTTGTCGGGCGCTTAAGGTGTAGGGGTAATGCGTGATATCCCCATGGTTTGGACCACGAAACGCGCTGTACGGCCTGGCTCTATTGGTGATCCCAAGACTGGGGATCACTGGGGCAATGGAGGGGAGGGCTTGATTCGTGTCGTGTGGACCGGCTACCTTAGAGACCCACTCTTTTGGGAAAGTATGCGCGCCATTTTGATTTGTTGAAGGCCGGTGGCGGCGCTCCGGGCATTGAGCCGGGAAGGCGCCTGCGCGGCAGCTGGCAGGAAATGACTATGAAGAGAGGAGTGTGCAATGCGGAAGAAGAACCTGGTGAACTGGGGCGCGGTCATGGTGTGCGTCTGTCTGTTGGGGGTATGCGCTTGGCCGCCGGCCGCCGGGGCGGCGGAGACGGGGCTCGGCATTTTCGAGGAGAATCCCCGTTATTTCACCTTCGATGGCGAGCCGATCTTCTTTGCGTCAAGAAGTTTCGGCTGGACGGCGGTCAGCGATCCGGACTTGGATTATGTCCGCGACATCGAGACCACGGCGGCCCATGGGGGCAACTTGTTGCGGCTTACGCTGTTCTGGCCGGGCCACGGCGAGGAAGGCGGTGAGCTGCCCTGGGCGCGGGACGAGGACACCGGCCTATACGACCTCGACGAGTTCAACCCGGCCTATTTCGAACGTCTCCGGCACTACCTGTCGGTGGCCCGGGAACACGATGCCGTGGTGAACCTGGAGCTGTTCGACCATCCCGCGGTCAAGGGAGGCGCGGGGCGCTGGCCCACGCACCCCATGAATCCAGACAAGAACGTCAACTACGGGGACGACGTCTTCTCGACGAGTTCCGTGGACCATAACTTCTTCTTGACCTTACCGGAGCACAACGATGTTCCCGCGGCCTTGGCGTATCAGCGGGAACTCGTCCGCAAGGTTCTGGATGAGACGCTCGAGTATGATCACATTATCTACTCCCTGGGCAACGAGTGTCCCTCGCCGGTGGAATGGAACGAATACTGGGTGGAGTTCATTCACGATTACGTTGCGGAACAGGATGCGGACCCGGTTCTCGTGACAAATATGTGGGACCGCGATCTCCCGGTCTTCGATGTGTTTGACGCCCACGACGCGCAAAGCCCTTACCGGGTGCGCCGGATGGGCGCCGAGGGTATGTGGGACGCGTATCAGGCCATCTATACGCGGCAGGAAGAGGAGACCGGCGTGAAGCCTGTCTATGACAGCGGCCAAATGGGCGGACCGCCAGGCAGCCACATCCTGCATCAAGTCTGGATGTCGCTGGTGGGCGGCACGGCGGGCATGCGTTACCACCGGCTGGCCCCGGTTTTCCCCCAGCCCGGCGTGTCAAGCGAGGTGGAGGTGGGCAATTGGGAGGATCCCCACCACCTTGAACAGCAGCGCTGGATCGAGAACATCCGGGCCTTTGTCGATGACCTGGAGTTCTGGACGATGGAGCCGCAATGGGACGCCGTGGCGGAAGGCGAAGCGTACATGTTCGCCCGGCCCGGCGACGAATACGTGATCTACTTTCCACACGGGGGAACCGCCAGGTTCGCCGAACCGGCAGAGCCGGGCGAGTACGAGTTCCGCTGGTACAACCCCGATACGGGCGAGACGCACTCCCAATGGACCGATGAAGTGGAGGCGGGGGCGGAACCGCCCACGATCGAGGCGCCCAGCGAACAGGATTGGGTTTTGCACGCGCGCCGGCAATAAAGGGCCGGTTATGCGCATCACGTCACACCATATTGTCGTTTGATGAGATAGCGAAGGGAGGTTCATATGAAAACGCAAGCCGCGCTAGCTTTCCTAATCGCGGGATTGATCGCCATTCCCCTCGACGCCAGTGCGTCCGAGGCCGTGTTTCCGGGCCAGGAATGGGAGACCGCGGCGCCCGAAGAAGCCGGGCTGGACGAGGCGGTGCTCGATGAACTGGCCGAACACGTTGGCGGACGGGGCTGCGTGGTCCGCCACGGGCGCCTTGTGTATAGCTGGGGGGACGCCGCCGCGCCGGGAGATGTCGCCTCCGCCCTCAAACCGGTGCTGAGCACGCTGCTCTTCTTTGCCATCCAGGATGATCTACTGGATGGGCCCGAGGATCCCGTGTCCGCCCACGTGCCGGGCTTAACGGAGCTTGACCCGGAAACCGACGGCCGGATTACGTGGAAACACCTCGCCCAACAGACCTCGGGCTACGGTCTGGAAGAAGGACCGGGAGAGGCCTATTCCTATAACGACTACGCCTTGGCGCTGTACTACGATGCGCTGATGGACGAGGTCTTCGAAGCGCATGGCGACGAGGTGTTGAGTCAATACCTCGGCGAACCGCTTCAATTCCAGGATCCGTATACCTTCGAGGCCTTCGGGCCGGACGACCGGCCGGGGCGGCTGGCGATTTCCGTGCGGGACTTCGCACGCTTTGGCCAGCTCATCTTGCACCAAGGCCAATGGGACGGCGAGCAACTGCTCGACAGCGCCTACGTCGAAGAGATGCTCGAAACCATCCTGCCCGCCGATACGCCTGTCACCAGCGGGC
>PUOI01000093.1 GCA_003552765.1 Candidatus Hydrogenedentota bacterium
CACCATGGAGATGGAGGCCTGTCCCGTCTCGGTGACCACGCGCACGGCTTCGTCGAAAAGCTCGTCGCTTTCGTCTTCCTGTTCGTCCCCACCACTGTTGGCCTTGCCGAATTTTTCGATCTCGTCCCGGTACTGGGGTGGCGCTTGGGTCTTCAAATAGCGGATCAGCCGATCCATTTCATCGTCACTTACAAACGCGGACTGAATCCGCGTCGGCTTACTTTGGCCCGCGGGCAGGTAGAGCATGTCGCCCCGGCCGATGAGGCGCTCGGCCCCAATTGCGTCCAGGATGCAGCGGCTATCCACACGGGATGATACCTGAAACGACACGCGCGCGGGGAAATTGGCCTTGATCACCCCCGTCAGCACGTCCACGCTGGGCCGCTGGGTCGCGATGACGAGATGTATCCCCACGGCCCGCGCCAATTGGGCGAGACGGGCAATCGCGTCCTCCACCTCGGCGCGGGCCAGCATCATGAGATCGGCCAGCTCGTCGATGATGCAGACGATATAGGGGAGCTTGCGGATCACGTTCATGGACTCCCCGTCTTCCTGGCCTTCTTCCCCCGGGATCTCGATCTCCCCGTTTTCGACGCTCTGATTATACACATCGATGTTCCGCACCTGAAGATGGGCGAAGAGCCGGTACCGCTCTTCCATCTCCATGATAAGCCAATTCAAGGACGTGGACGCCTTCTTGGGGTCAATGACCACCGGCGTGATGAGGTGCGGGATATCGTTAAAGATGGACAACTCCACCATCTTCGGGTCGATGAGCATGAGCTGCAGCTCTTCGGGCTTCTTCGTGAAAAGCAAGCTGGCGAGCAAACTCTTCACGCACACGGTCTTGCCCGCGCCGGTCGCGCCGGCCACGAGCAAGTGGGGCATCGACGCCAGATCGGCGATCACGGTCTCGCCCGCGATATCCTTGCCCAGCGCGAGGGGCAGCGCCCCCTTGTGCCGCTGGAACGCCTTGGATTCCAGCAATTCGCGTACCACCACGGCCTCCGGCTCATGGTTCGGCACTTCAATGCCCACCCGGCCCTTGCCGGGGATAGGGGCCTCGACCCGCACCCGGTGGGCCTTAAGCGCCAAGGCCAGGTCATCGGCCAAGGAAAGGAAACGGCTTACCTTGATCCCCGGAGCGGGCTCCAGCTCGTACCGCGTGATGGTGGGCCCCCGGGTTACGTCGGTCACCTGGGCTTGAATATTGAAGGTCTTCAGCGTCTCTTCGAGGTGAAGGCTTGTTTGACGCAACATGGAACTCATGTCGCGCTGATTGTTCTTACAGGGTTGCTCCAAGAGGTTGAACGATGGCTTTGTGTACCGCTTCGGGTACACGTAGTCCGGGGGCAGTTCTTCTTGCTCCGGGGTCTTGCGCCGGGGCATGGGGGCGGATTGCTGCTTGGCTCCCGCCGCAACGGTGGGGACCGCTCCATTCGGGGGCTCCTCGTCCTCCACCCTGTTCACCTTTCCCGCTTTCATCAAGGCGGCGTTTTCCGCGGCCGCCCGCTGTTCGTCGCTGAGGGCCGCGGCGGGGGCCGGTTCACCGCTGTCGGCGGGGGACTCGTCTGCGTCCTGGCTGTCTTCGGCGATTTCAAACGGGGCCGATGAAAACGCAGCCTGCTCCTGCTCTTCCGCAGCCCCGGCGGGGATAGCGCCAAACGGCCAGGCCTCTGGCTCGGTGGCGGCGGAATTCGGCTCCGGCGTCACCGTTGGCCGGATGCGGATGCTGTTGGGATCGCGCTTCGTGCCGGCCGCGGCCGGAGCAGGCTCGGCCTGCTGGTTGGATTCCTTCGCTGTTTGGGCCTTCGAAGCCGCCCGCGTGGAGGCTTTGGAAAGCGCACGCTCCCGCCGCGCCACCTGTGCGCGATGCAGGGCTTCCCACAGTTCAACGATGCCTTGCAGCGTAAGCACCGCGAGCCCGTGAAGCATGGCGAACCAACGCACAAACAGGAAATCGGTGGCGAGAAGGATGCCCACAATTGTCATGGTGACCACAATGACATTGGCCCCGACAATGCCAAACAAGGGAAGGATGATGCTGCCCACGAACGCGCCCACGGCTCCGCCGGCCAGTTCTAGCTGAGGACCCTGGGCCGAATTCACGTGCAGAAAGCCCGCCGTCGCGGCCATCAGAATAGCAAAACCCGCGATCCGGGTGAGGAGCCGGTCCAAAGGCGAGTGCCGGACCAGGATTACGCCCCACACCGCCAAAATGCAGTAGGAGACGTGAGCGGCGTAACCGAAAAGGAGGGTAAGGACGCCCGCAACCACGGCGCCTGGCATCCCCAAGGCGTTGGGCGTGTGTTCCAAGCCGTCGATATGGCGGCTAACGGCCCCCTGGTCCCCGTCCGTGACAAGGGCCAAGAACAGGGTCACCGTCAACGCCAAGACAAGGACGCCAAGTATCTCCGAGCGCCGTTCGGCCGGTATCTTGGCTTTCTTGGCCATGGTGCGATCTCCGCCCGCTGATCATTTCCCCAAGTAAAGTAAACCGTATTCTAACAGAGATGCGACGCAGAAGCAACCAAATGTTGTGGTTCTCGTAAAGGCCAAACCCCAATGACTGGTTATCTCTGTTCGCTTCCCCCTGTTTCCGGCTGTGTTGAGTTATACTCGCGAGCAGCTCCCGCTCCATAGGCGTAGCCTACCGAAATCCGCCACGATTTTCAAGAGCCCCAATCGCCGGTCAGGGTGGCGCGGACGCTTACATCTCTCGGTCGTGGCGCGGTGACGATTTCTTGTCATTCTGGCGGCGGCGCGGCGCCTTGCCTATCTCCGAGAGCGTCACTTCCCGCCATTTTTTTGCCCCAATGTCTTGCGAGTATTGCTGAATCCGTAGTTTCTTCTTCATTTCTGCTCGATTTCTAGGTGGCATGTGAATTGCTCAATAAGCGGAGGCGGTTAGTGGGTTCTCGCCGCCGCCAAAGGTTTTCGCTGCTGATTCGCGTTCTAGAGAAAGGGACACAGCCCCCAATCGCGTCTTCTGTTGGGGGAGAGGGAGAATTTGCCATGCCAACTTTCAGCTATGTCGCACGAACCCGGTCGGGCAAGCGTCAGCGCGGCACGGCTTCCGCCGACAATCGCCAAATGCTGACGCAGACCCTGCAGAAACAGGGTTTGACCCTTGAACGAATCGAGGAGCGTCCCGCCGGTTTTCTGGGCACGCTCATAGGTAAGGAGCGGCCGGTCAAGGTGAAGAGTTCCGAGGTGATGATATTCACCCGGCAGCTCTCCACTATTGTCAACGCGGGGCTTCCTCTGCTTCAAGGACTGGACATTCTGGCCGAACAGACCGAGGACATAAAGTTCGCCAAGGTCATCCGCGAAATCGGGCAGGCCGTGGAGGCGGGGGAGACCTTCTCCGAGGCGCTGAAGCGCTATCCCCGCGTCTTTCCCGATCTGTACGTCAGCATGGTGCGCGCGGGCGAGGCCTCCGGCGATCTCGACGGCGTCCTTGTGCAGCTCGCCGAATACATGGAAGCCATGGCCGAACTGCGCCGGCGCATCCGTGCGGCGATGACGTATCCCGTGGTGGCCTTTGGCATGATTGTGCTCATCGCCGTTGGGCTGATCGTCTGGGTGGTGCCTCAGTTCGAGCAGATCTTCGCCGGTTTTGGACAGGAGCTGCCCGTCCCGACGCAAATACTTATCACAGTGAGCAATGTCCTGCGCAGTTGGCAGGCCTTCTTGGCGCTGGGGATCGCCGCCGCCTGTGTCCTCGCGTTCCGGATATACGCCGAGACGCCCGTGGGGCGGTACAACGTGGACGTGGCGAAGCTCCGGCTGCCCATTTTCGGCAAATTATTGCGGAAAGTGGCGATTAGCCGGTTCGCCCGCACGCTGAGCACCTTGACCCGCAGCGGCGTGCCCATCTTGGGGGCCTTGGAGATCGCCGAACGCACCTCGGGCAACGAAGTGTTCGCCCGCGCGGTGCGCGCCGCGGGAGAAGGCGTCCGCAATGGCGAGACACTGGCGGCGCCGCTGGCGCGAAGCGAGGAGTTCCCGTCCATGGTCACGCGCATGATCGGCGTGGGCGAGAAGACAGGCGCGCTGGAGACCATGTTGAGCAAGATCTCGGAGTTCTATGATTCCGAGGTGAAGGCGGCCGTGGACGGATTGACCAGCATGATCGAACCCATTCTGATTATGCTGATGGGCATCGTGGTGGGCAGCATTGTGGTGGCGCTCTTCATGCCCATCTTGCAGCTCTCGACATTGGTCTGATTACGACGGGGTGAGTGGCGCCCGGGGGGTACCGGCTGGCGGCCTTTGTCCGGGGGGGACAGGGGCCGCCAGCGGTCATTATTCGGCTGTTCAGCCGAGCAGACCCTGAATCTGCTCGATGAGGGGCAGCACGATTTGGTGATAGATGCTGCGCCCGGTGCTGTTCACCCGGCTCCGGAAAGGTCCCCAGAACAGGTAAAGGACCACCAACAGTAGAAAGATCGCCTTCCCGCTTGTGGCCAATCCCTTGAGGCGTTCCCATCCCCACCAGCCCAAGCGCGCGGCCCGTTGTCCCAAGCCCACGAACGCGCGCCGGACCGCCCAGCCGAGGTCGCTTTCGTGAGGAAGCCCCCGGCTTCGCTTGGCCAGTCCATCGGGCGCGCACCGCACCGTGAGCAACGTGCGGCCGACCCGGATGTGCCCGCCGGGACGGAGAATGCGGGAGCGTATGGGCCCCGCCGATTTGCCGTCCACCGTGGCCGTGGGCATGTCCAAACTGCGGACGCGGTAACCTTCCGAGACTGCGGTAATCAAGACATGCCGGGGCTGAATCGAGGTGTCGAGCCGGAGATAGACGTGGCACGAGGGGTCGCTCCCCACATGGACGGGCGTGCGCACAATCGGGAACTCCGTGCCGTCCTCGGGACCGTTCAAGACAACGAGCGTATCGGTCTGGTAAGACGCGGTCATGAGGGATCCGCCTTTCGCCCCGGTTCCGGGGATTGCCCTTCCCGGAAGGTGAGTTGGTCATCCGTCATCAGCACCTCCACGACGCTGCCGCGCCGGAATTCGTCTTCCACCACCATAGCGCTGATGGGGTTGATGACCAGGCGTTCGACGGTCCGCCGCAGCTCCCGCGCGCCATACGCGGGGTTGTAGCCCTTCTGCGCGAGGTGTTCGTATGCCCCTTGGTAGACATGAAGTCCGATTCCCTTGCTTTTGAGGCGGCTCTCCAATTCACCAAGAATCGACGCAAGAATGCTGCGGATGTCCTCGAACATGAGGGGACGGAACGGCACGATCTCATCGAACCGGACTTCATGTCTA
>PUOI01000577.1 GCA_003552765.1 Candidatus Hydrogenedentota bacterium
GGCATGGCGCTTGTGTGCCTGCTCGCATTGGGACTCGTTGCAGCTGGCCCCGCCAGCGCGGAGGAGACGGCGCCCGGCGCGGAACTCCAGCCGATTACTCCGGACATGGAGGACTTCGAGCCGCCCGCCGAAGCGGACGAGGCCCGATACATCTGGGTGACCCCCGGCGATGGAATGGGAGAACCAGGAACCGAGGTGATCGTTGAGCACGAGGACCGTTACCCAGCTACCCAGCCCATTGTATGGACCTGCCACGTCGCAAGCGAGGCGGTGTTCCGCGACACCGAGGTGCGGCTTGAGATTCGGGATCGCGGCGATGAGCCCGTGTTGCACGGCTCGGTTTCGTTTCAGCGGCGGGAAGGGCGCAACGCGTCCCGGTTCCGCTGGGACCCCCGCTACTTGGAGCCGGGCGTTTACACGGCGCGCGTATCGCTCGCCCCCCACCCCGGCACGGTCGAGGCGTGGCAAGAAGTCACCTTGTTTCACTATGCCCCGTCCGAGATCGACACGGGTCTGGCCGCGGCCGGCGGCGTAATCGATGACCTTCATCAAAATCTGGAGGCCATGTCCACGGAGGCCGGGGCGTATCCGTATGGGCGCATGCGCCTGGCGCTGCTCGAGGGATTCGCCCGGCATGGGCGCGAACGGCTCGACGCAGGCGACCACCTTTACGGGGCCTACATCTTGGACTATCTGGAGCGGGGCATTGAACGGCTGCGCGGTCAACTCCTTTTCAGCCAGCTGTGGCCCGAACAGGCGCGGCCCACGCCCATCCTGAGCCGCATCGGCGCACAGCCCGGCAATGGATATCTCGCCCTGGACGGCGCTCCCGCCTTTCTCTTTGGCCCCTCTGGCGGGATGGCGTTGGGGGACGCGCTTGACGAACTCACCGCGTACGGGTTCAACTTCGCCGCGGTGGAACTCGACGATCCCGGCCCAAACGGGCCGTCCGGCGACGAGGTGGAACACGTCCGCGGGTTGCTGGAGGATGCCCGCAACGCCCAGATGAACCTTTCGCTTCGCCTTCCGCCAGCTTTCGCCGAAAATGACGGCGAGATAGACGATTTCTCCGCCGCCACCCTCGCGAGCCGAATCGAGGCATGGCGGCGTTTGGGGACCGCCATTCGCGGCGCGCCTGCGCTCACCACGCTGGGGGTGCAATTCACTCCGCCGTTCGAGCCCGAGTCGAGCGAATTCCACGAGGGATTCGTGAGCTATTTGGAAACCGTGTACGAAGATCGCCACGAAGTCAACCGGGCCTGGCAAACCAGGTTGCGGGCCATGGATGAAGTCGAAGTGTCGTGGGACAGCGAGCGTTCCGTCTATCACTTTGACCTTCAGTCTTACTATCAGCAGCGCGTCTTGGATGCGTTCGCGCAGCTTGAACCCGCCGCCCGCGACGCGTTTCCCGGCTCCACACTGGAGCTTACCCTGCCCAGCGGGGCGTTTACCGAAGGCGGCACGCGCAGCGGGCTTGATCGCGAAGCACTCGCTTCGCTGTTCGACGTGGCCGGCACGGAAGCCGCCAATAGGCTGGACCATCACCGGTACGCCATGGAGCATCCCGGTCCGCTGGCGCTTTACACCCTGTTGCGTTCGTTTGCGCCCACCCGGCCCTTACTGAACCTTGAGCACTCCGTCCTGTCCTCGGATGAACCCTTGCGGGGACGGCACTCGAACCGTTACGCGCGAACACTGTTGTGGGAAGGCGCCTTGGCGGGCTTGAGCGGCTCCGCATTATCCGGCTGGGATCGCGCCGCCAGCGACGGGGAATACGGCGTGGCGCAACGCCCCGATTTCCTTGAAGGCTATGCGGCCGCGGGCATCGACTTAAACCGGTTAGGCCCGATTGTGGAGGCGTTTCGCTCGGCGCACGCCCCTGTCGCCATCCTGTGGAGCATGCCCAGCGCGATTTTCGATGACGGTTCCCCCTACCTGGAATCGGCGTTGCGCGCCGTGGAAGGCATATCGTTCAGTGGATACCATTTCCGTTTCATCTCGGAGGACCAATGCGCCGCGGGCGGCCTCGACGACGTGGAGGTCTTGGTCATTCCCCAAACCCTGGCCGTGTCCGCGGAGGCGTTTGAGGCTATCGAGCACTATGTTGACGAGGGCGGCATGGTCGTGCGAACGGGTACGCTCATCCCGTACGACGCCCGCGGTCAAGCGCAGCCCGATGTGCTTAGCCCAACGCGGCATACGCTCGTGTTGCGCGGCCGGGACACGCCCGCCAATTATTTGCAGGCCATGGACGCCGCCTATTCCCAGGGCCACCTGCGGGGCATTCCCCGGGCCACCAATCCCTTCGGCTATCCCCTGGAAGGGGTGCGAAGCCGCTACATACGCCATGAAGGTCAATCCTACCTTTATGTCGTGAACCTGAGGCCCGAGCCTGTGCCGACCCACATCTACGGGCGATGGGCCGGCGGCCGCGATCTCATCCGTGGCCGCGATGTGACGTTCCCGCGTCCGCTTCAGCCTCTGGAGCCCGTCCTCATCCGCTTGGAAGACCGGCTCACCGTCCCGCCGGGGACCGACGCGGAGATGGAAGCGTGGGAAGACGAACCGGCGCTGGTGGGCACTCCCCTTTTTGATGAGGACGGCCTAATGGACGAGGCGCCCTCAACGGATCTGCGGCCCGCAAGGCCGCGTGACTAGCATATGGGCTGGCGGTGGCGCCGATGCAACGCCGCGTGGTAGCATACGTTCATAGCAAGGAGCGAACTCAATGGCGGTTCTCAACGTAACGCTTTACCCCGATGAACCATTGCTTGCAGTGGCCGAGCCCATCCATTCGATTACGCCCAAGATCGTGAAATTGGCGAGCGACATGTTCGACACCATGATCGAGTACGAGGGCGTGGGGCTTGCTGGTCCGCAGGTCGGGGTGGCCAAACGAATCTTTGTGCTCTGTGAGCCTGAGCAAGCCCGTCAGATGTGCCTCATCAACCCGGTCATCGTGGAATCGGAGGGCCGGGAAACGGGCGAGGAAGGCTGCCTGAGCCTGCCCGGCATTTACGCCGACGTCCCGCGCGCCACGCAGTTGCGCGTCCAGGCCCTCAACGAGAAGGGCGAGGCCATGGACTTTTGGGCCGAGGGGCTATTGGCCCGGATCATCCAACATGAACTGGATCATCTCAACGGGGTCATCTTTTTGGATCGCGTCGACCTCCTGACGCGGCAGGACAAGCTCTTGGAGTGGGACGCAAACCGGGACCGTTATGTCCAAACCGTCAAGGAGCAGTAGTCTCGCGGGTCCATCGTGAAAGGCTCCAAAGCCCGCGTTCAATCCGCGCCAGGCCACGGCCGGGATGGCCGCGACACTTCAAGCCCTCATCACCATTCACACCTTGACTAAAGACAGAACACCGTATCGATGCTCGTAAACGCGCCATCCATGGAAGAGTTGGTGGAGGCCTTGCGTTGCCTGCCCGGGGTCGGCAAACGCTCGGCCGAACGCATGGCCTTGCACCTCTTGAGCGCCCCCGCCGAGGAAGCCCAGCGCCTGAGCGAGGCCATCACCACCGCGCGGGCGCGCATCCGCACGTGTTCCATCTGTTGCGATCTAACGGAGGCCGATCCGTGCGCGGTGTGTTCCAGCGGGCGGCGGGACCGCGGCGTGATTTGCGTGGTCGAACGCCCGGCCGGGACCATCGCCATCGAGCGGGGCGGCGGATTCCAGGGCCTCTACCATGTGCTGCACGGGGCGCTGAATCCATTGGAGGGCGCCGGCCCGGACGAACTCACCGTGAACCGGCTCATGGCCCGCGTCGACAAGGGAGATGTGCGAGAGGTGATTGTCGCCACCAACGCCACCGCCGAGGGCGAAGCCACCGCCCTCTACCTTAGCCGTCAACTCGGCACCAAGGGCGTCGCCGTGAGCCGGATCGCGCACGGGGTTCCCATGGGGGGCGGTCTCGAATACGCCGATGACGCAACCCTTTCCCATGCGCTTGAGGGCCGCGTGCGCCTTTAGCCGGGCTCGCGGCCAGGGGGCGGAACCGGAGGTGAATAATCGGCCTCCTCGAAACGTCTATTTGATGGTTGTAGCGGCGGGCCTCCCAACCTGTGAAGGGAGCGCGGCGCTCGGCAAATGTTTGAATCGGGGCTTCGGGTATGCTATAACATCCGAACGGTTCAATAACAAAGGCTGTAATCTCGGGTTGCTTGCATGCCTTCAACAAACCAAGTAGAGGACAAGAAAAATGCTACAAAACACACCATTCTGGAAGACCGTATTTTCGTGGGCGGCCGTGGCCGCGCTCTGCGCCGTTGGCGCTGGATTCTCGCTCGCGGGCCACGCCGAAGAAGAGGAAGGACCGCCCGAGGGTATGGTCGCGCTGGACTACGAACTGCCCGATCCGTCGTATTCCGGCTCCCCCCTGAACTACACCTCGCCGCGGCTGGAGCCGCTCTCCTGGCAGAGGCGGCCTGATTTCTACGTGCCCGAAGGCGTTGAGAATTTGGCCTTCGAGAAGCCGGTAACGGCCAGCGCGGAGCCTCGTTACAACGAGCTGGCAGACCTCGTGAACGCCGAGAAGTCCTACGACCCCGATAACGTGGTTGAGCTGCCCGACGGGGAGCAATGGATTCAGGTTGACCTTGAGGATGAGTACGAAATCTACGCCATCCTGTTCTGGCAGTTCTTCGAGTCCGAGCGGGTGTATTTCGATGTCGTGGTTCAGGTGTCCAATGACCCCGAGTTTGAAGAAGGCGTAACCACGTTGTTCAACAACGATTACTCCAACAACTTGGGCTTTGGAGAAGGCGAGGATCCCGAGTTCATCACGACGCACCAAGGCCGGCTCATCGATGCCGAAGGCGTCACGGCGCGCTACGTGCGGCTCTGGAGCAACGGGAACGATTGGAACAACCGGAACCACTGGATTGAGGTAGAGGTGTACGGCAAGTCCTCGTAACCTAACAACCACGCAACTCCCCAACGTCTAGCTCCTTTCGGGCAAGGCCACGCGATGAAGCCATCGCGTGGCCTTGCCTTTTTGGTTAGCCCGTAGTTCCGGGCTGAAGGTTGGGTGTACGTTGTTATCACACATGGACTTGGGGCGTCTAGGAAATGCATGGATCATGGGAACAGCTCAGATAAAACGCGCTTGACGTAGAGAGGCTCCCTACGAATCGGTCCTGAAGGGACCGAAGCGGCCACTGCCCCTTTCTTCCGTCCCTTCAGGACGGACATGCGGGGGGCGACACGTCCACCCTGGGGCTGCGCTTCGCTTGCCCCAGGGTGGACTTCCTCAAGCGCTTTCAGCGCC
>PUOI01000291.1 GCA_003552765.1 Candidatus Hydrogenedentota bacterium
GAGTGGGGGGAAGATGGAACCGCAAGCGGCAGCAATCCGCCTCATCCGCGAGATCCGTCACGGCGCGAATGAGATGGGCTTGGGCGGAGCGTTCGGCCGCGCCAGCTTCCAAGACATCGAGGTGCTGGCTGCCGTGGCGGGTGGTGATGGCATAGGCGAGCACGGCGCCATCGGCATCGGTGAGAACGTGGGCGTCTTCGTGCTGGGTCCATTTGTTGGTGAAATGGGCCGTGCTGCGCAACACAGAGAATGGGGCGATGGCGTCGTTGGCGTTGTGAATGCGTTGAATGGCCGCCAAGTCGCCGGGTTTGGCGGGGCGGATCGTGTGGGGAGCCTCGAAGGTCAACCCCTCGGCCACGTCCAGCAAGATGAAGTACTCGGGGAACACCGGTGTGAAACCCAGCGGATAATGCAGGCGGGGATCGCCAAAGAGAAGCGCCAAGTGGTATTTGCGGCTGCGCAGATGCCTTAAGGCATCCTCAAGCAAGAGGCGCGCGATGCCCGCGTTCTTCTGGCGGGCCACCATGGGTCCCGGTCCGAGCCCGCCCACCTTGAGGCGCGCTTCGCCCAAGCGGACCGTTTCGCTCGTGATTCGCAGGACGCCAGCCAGTTCGTTCCCCGCAAAGGCCACGCGGGTGTAGTCGGCGGACGAACTCGGGTACGCGGCGCTGTATCCATTGCGCCAGTATACAGCCGGAGCCCCCTGCTCGGCGAATGTGCGCGCCAGCAGGCCGTGTGCCCGCCGTAATTCTTGCTCGTTTTGTGGCGCTCTTATTGCGAGTTCCATGGGGACTTGGCCCATCCAACCGGAGTTGGCTGGCGCATCGTGTTGGTTTCGGCGCGGCGGCAAAGCGTGCGCCGCTGTGGAAACATGGGTGTCTTCTTCTAACCAAGGCTGCGTTTCCCTCTCGGGGGGAATGCGCGGTCACGTGGTCTCAACGGACTATGGCGGGCGCGGTCCATGTTGCTGGGACCCTATTGGTCAAGCGCCCCCGCGCCTCCGGGACTTGTCCTTCGCGGATTCATTATGATCCTACCACATGGCGCGGGATGATTTCGCCCGTTCCTCAATCGCCGGGTAAGTGCGCTGCTCCAGGGAACAACATCCCCCTTGATCCCCCTTCAAAGGGGGAATTTCCCAATCCAAAGGCGTCATACTGGCTGGGCCGCTGTTCACCCAACAGGTGAGCGAACCAATTCCCCCTTGGAAGGGGGTGGCCCGTAGGGCCGGGGGATGTAAACGCCCCGCACACCGCCGTATCCGGCGATTGGGGCCGTTGCGGCGCGCATGCAACAAGGCCGACCCCGGCGGGATCGGCCTTGATAAGAAAACGCTTAGAGAGGGCGCAACGCTACTCGTGGCGCAGCGCCTCCACGGGGTCCATGTCGGCGGCGCGCATGGCGGGGTAAATCCCGAAGATGACGCCGACCATGGCGGAGATGGTGAACGCGACTAGCGGGGCCCACAACGTGACGACGGTGGCCATCTCGGCGAAGTAGCTGATGACGAAAGGCACCGTGACCCCAAGCACCACGCCGACAATGCCTCCCGTGGCGGAGAGGAGCACCGTCTCGATAAGGAACTGCGTGACAATGTCTTTTCGTTTGGCCCCCAGCGCGCGCCGCACGCCGATCTCGCGCGTACGCTCCGTGACACTGGCCAGCATGATGTTCATGATGCCGATGCCGCCCACAATGAGCGATATCGCCGCGATGGAGCCCAACACGATGTTGAAGATGCGCTGGGTCTGCTCGGCTTGGCGAAGCAGTTCGAGCGGAACAATAATCTCGTAGTCTTGATCGTTGCGGTATCGTTCCATCAGATCCTCGATGATCCCCGCCACGTTCACTACTTGATTCTGATCCTCCACGCGCACGGTTGCCTCGTGCAACTCGACGCGCTCCATGGACCGCGAGCCCGCGCTCTGTTCAACGATTAGTTCGCCAAAGCGGTTGCGCGATGCCGTCAAGGGGATAAACATCCGATGCGTACCGCCGCTTCCCTCCGCCTCGTCGTTGCCGGCGTGCCGGTCGTCGATGACGCCGATGATGCGGTAGTATTGCCGCTCCACCCGCACCGTGTTGCCCACGGGATTGTCCAACGGAAACAGCCGGCCCGCCGTGGCCCGATCGAGCACCGCCACGTTGAGGGACTGGTCCATTTCCTCGTCGGTGAAGAACCGGCCAAACACGACCGGGCTGTTGCTCATCTCGGGAAACCAGGGCACCGTACCGGCGACTACACCCCGGACGCGGCGGTCGGCGTTCCACAAATCGGTCCGTATGTTTCGCCCGGGGACGATGATGTTGATGCCGGGAATGGTCTCGCGGATGCGGCGCACGTCGTCGTACGTGATGCCGTATTCCAGGACCCGGCTCTGTTGCTCAGCCGCGCCCCGGTCGTCCGGCGGTTCAACGCTGCGGACGATGATGTTGTTCGCGCCCAGTTCCCGAATCTGGGCCTGCGCCTCATGGCTGGCGCCTTCGCCGATGGCGAGCATGGCGATGACGGAACACACCCCGAAGATGATGCCCAGGACGGTCAAGAACGAACGCAATTTGTGGCTCAAAATGCTCTTGAACCCCATTTGCAGCGTTCGCTTGAACCGAACGAAGTCAATACCGATAAGCCGTTCCAAGAACATTGGCGTACGTGTCCTATACCTTTGTTGTTTCGTCGCGCTCGACTTGCCCGTCCCGCAACCGGATGACGCGCCACGAGCGTTCGGCTACTTCTTCTTCGTGGGTTACCAGAATAAGGGTCTTGCCTTGTTGATGGAGTTCGTCAAAGATGTGCAGGATCTCCTCCCCCGACGCGGTGTCCAGGTTTCCGGTGGGCTCGTCGGCCAGCAGGATATAGGGATCGTTGCTTAACGCGCGCGCGATGGCGACGCGTTGCTGTTGTCCGCCGGATAACTCGTACGGCCGGTGATCCAGCCGTTGGCCGAGCCCGACCAGCTTCGCCAGTTCAATGGCGCGGTCCCTGCATTCCTCTTCGCCGTGCCCCTGATAGTAGAGGGGCACCTCGATGTTCTCCACCACGTTGAGCTGGGCAATGAGGTTGTAGGATTGAAAGACAAACCCAATGCGCTTGCCCCGGATGGTGGACAATTCATCGTCCTCCAATTGGGACACGTCTTCCGGGCCCAGGAAATACTGCCCCGATGTGGGCCGGTCCAAACAACCGAGCACGTTGAGCATGGTGGACTTGCCGCACCCCGAGGGGCCCATGATGGTGATGTACTGCCCTTGAAGGAAATCCAGGGACAGGCCCCGCAGGGCCTCAACCGTGATGGGGCCCATCTGATAGGTCTTCGTGACATCCACCAGCCGCACCACGGCGCCGTTCGACTCCGGCACCGTGATCGGCTGCGTTATTTCCAGGCTTGATTCAATGCTTGCTTCCACAGGTCTACCTCTATCGGTAATAGCTCTGTTTACGTACGAAGAGAGAACATCCGGCAGTTAGCCGTTACGCCGCGCCGCCGCCCCGGCCACCGCCAGGGCCCATGCCGCCGCCCGAGCCGGGACCATCGCCGCCGCCAGGAGCCGCGCCGCCGCCAGGAGCCGCACCGCCGCTAGGCGCGGGGCGCTCGCCTTCCGCATCGTCAGGGGTGGGTACTTCCCTGTCGAGCGGGGTTTCCTCTTCGTCCTCGTCTTCCGTGGCGCGGTCTGGACGCGGCGGACGCAGCAAAACCTGCTCGCCTTCTTCGACGCCGCTCCTGATTTCGATGAAGCGGTCATTGTAGGCGCCCGTTTCCACGGGGCGGGCTTCAACGGTTCCGCCCCTGACCACATACACGTAGCGTTGGCGGCCATGGGACACCACGGCTTGCATCGGTGCGTAAACCACGTCGTCAAGGTAATTGATTACGATTTCGACCCTGGCGGTCATGCCGGGGCGCAGCCACTCGTAAGAGCCATCAATGGCGACCGTGGTGGGGAATACCCGCAGGTCGGGATTCAGCCAGCGGTGTCCCGAATCCGGGACCAGAGCGACGCGGGTTACTTCGCCGCGGAGGGTCGCCTCGGGATGGGCGTCGGCCCGGACCCGCGCGGGCAAGCCGGTGCGAAGCCGGTTCACCATGGACTCGTGCACTTCCACCTCGACGGCCATCCTGTTCATGTCGGGGATCGCGAGAATCTCTTGGCGCTCCCGGACTTCGGTGCCTTCCTCGATGGGATCGTCGCCGCGGCCGCCCGCGGCGTATACCACAATGCCTTCGCGCTCGGCGCGGATGATACACGCCGCAATCTGTTCCTTTAGTTCGGCGAGCCGCCGCTCCTGCATGGCGTGGGTTGCCCTCGTTGAGCGGAGGTTCGCCTCCGACTGCGCGATTCGCGCGGAGGCTTGGCGCCGGGTGCGCTCCAGCCTGCGTTTGCGCTGCTCGTAATTCGAGACCAGACTCTCCAATTCTCTCGGAAACTCGTACGTCATGAAGAGGTCGCGCGAGGTTTGTGCGGCGTCGCGCTGAATCTCACGGCGTTGGACCGAAAGGCGGTCCTGCTGCTCTTCCGAAGACGTGACAAAACCCTCCGCCAGCAGTTCCTCGGTCCACTCGTGGCGGGTTCGGGCCTGGCTCAACTCTTCCTCGGCCAAGGTGATGTTCGAGTCGAGGTCACGCAGGCGTTGCTGCGCTTCGCCGCCCAAGCGGGGATCGTCCAGCAAATTCTGGTAATCAAGCTCGATCTCGATCCCGCCGTCCTGTTCTATGCTGTCCATGTCAATGGGCGGCATGGCGTCGCCGGCGGCCGCGAAGTATTCCTGCTCATCCTCGGCGTCGTCATCCAGCTGCGCCAATAGCTCCAGGCCAACGGCGGAGCCAAGATAACGTTCGAGATCCATGCGGGAGAACACCATGTCAAGTTCAGCGTCATGAATGTCGCTCTCGTTCTGGCTGATCTGGATCTCGTGTTGTTCGCGGGCCTCGGTGAGTGAGGCCAACGCGTTTTCGTAGGTGATCTCCTGCTGGGTGAGACTATCTTCGAGATCCGAGGAGTCGAGTTCCACCAGGATCAGCCCATTTTCTATGTCATCGGCGGTGACCGTATATCCTTCTTCGATGATGGACAGGATGGTGGTGCGTCCTTGCACCTGCGAACGAATCTCCTGGGCTTCGCGGGAGGTGACTTCGCCTCCCTCCACCACCGAGATTTCCAGCGGTCCCCGCCGGACCGGCGCCGTTGTTGCGCTGATGGAGCTTTCTCCAGCCTGCGTCCACCAGATGCCCGCGGCAAGAACCGCCACGGCGGCGATGCCGCCCTTCC